>JAJXVI010000106.1 GCA_021782195.1 bacterium
ATTCCTGGGCCAGGACGGCAACGAGGTGGACTGCCGGACCGCGGACGGCGGAGGAAGCAGGGATGCGGACGACGGAGAGGGCGGGACCGCGGACGACGGAGGAAGCGGGACCGCGGACGGCGGAGGAAGCAGGGATGCGAACGGCGGAGGGGGCAGGACCGCGGACGGCGGAGGAAGCAGGACCGCGGACGACGGAGAGGGCGGGACCGCGGACGACGGAGAGGGCGGGACCGCGGACGACGGAGAGGGCGGGACCGCGGACTGCAGCGCAGTCTGTGTGGCAGATCCGGTGCGTGGCCTTCCACAAATACTGCAGTACACGAAATCGGGAAGGTTCACGGACCCACAACTCTCGCAACAGCGGGTCGCGTGCTCGGGAGCCATGACGGCGATACGCAGACACCGTCTGTGCTCCCGGACGCAAGACTCCAGGACGGTAACGCACGAAGTGGAGCGACGCTCACAGGAAAGCCTGTCACCTCTCCAGACAAGTGCCTCCTCGCTTCGCGCGTCTCCGATCTGAGGCGCGGAGTCGGCCGGCGCTCCCTTCACACGCCCGAGTTCCACGAAAAGCAACTCCCACTGTGCCAGTTCGGCCGAGGGCGCCACAGCACGGAAGAAGCGAACCCCGATGTCTCGCGCAAGGCCCGCTGATTGAGGGTCGTTCACGAGGCTTGACAGCAGGAAGAGCTCCGCCACAACAAGACGTGTGTCTTCTCGACGGGTCAGGGCCTTCTCAAAAACCAGACAGACTTCCACCACGTCGCACAGGTCCGGTCTGGACGGTCGGAAACACAGCAACGGGAAACCGTGCCCCCCGGCACCTTCCCCGCGGAATTCAAGACGAAGCCATTCAAACAGATCCGACCCCACGACGTCCCGGTAGAGGGCGTCCAACATGCCCGCGCCTCCCAATGTCGAGTGTGCCCGACCTCATTTTTCACCGCCTCGGGAGGAAAGCTCCTTTTCCCCTGGGACAAAAGGAAAAGAATGGAGCGCGCGGGTCTGCGCGGAGCAGGGCCCGCGACACGACGGTCAGGTCAGTCGGTTGCCGCAGAAATCAACCCTCCGGCCAGCGCCCCGGCCAGGACACCGCCTCCGAGGACGGAGGTGACAACACCGAGGACGGCACCCTTCACAAGGCCTTTGGCTGCGCCAACTGCACCACCCACAATCCAGCCCCCGGTCAGTCCGACAGCGGGGTTGCCAGCCACGATTCCAGCGACAGCACCGGCGACTCCACCGATCACGCCGCCAATGACACCGAACACCATGGCACCCAGGGCAGCCGTCGGAATCACGCCTCCACCGGAAAGGGCCACCGTCAAAGCGCCCCCGATAGCGCCCGCGGCAGCGTGAGCGAGGACGTGTCCGGCGCTATGCCCCGAGGGAGTTTCCTGGTCAGCGGACAACGTCACGTGGTCGGGTAACGAGGAGAGGGGTGTCGCTCCACGTGTCAGCGATGTCAGTGGCACGCGATTCTGGGATGACAGGGGAACCGATGGAATGTTCATGTTTTTCTTCACCTCTTGGCGAAATTCGTTCTCTACGGTAGAAGCCTGACTGGATCCCGTATGGTCTCCGTAGCTGTCTCCGAAACGGTACCTGCTCGTCAGCGCGTCTTCTCGCGCTTTCCGCCCGCACCGGGGCGTTACGACGAAGCTCCTGCGTGTACTGTACCTGCCGCGCGCACAGGAATCAAGCACGCAACATTACATGGATGTTAACTCCGGCCGCCAGGCCCAGATTCGAAATCCAACTCGACATCGACCGGACGCGCGCACGGTTCCCGCACCGGAACACGTCGGGCCACCGGTTCGTCTGTTTGTAGGCGCGCGTTGAACGATGCCCGCAGGGTGAGTCCAACAGGCACGTCCGCACACGTCGGGTCGGCAAGCCTCGACTCGGGGTCGGGTTGACAGACATGGTATATTAGTCACGGATTGCAGTGATGTATCCGGAGAGAAGTGTGCGCGCTTTTTGCCACTGCAGGCAGTCTCGTTCGACGTCACATCCGCTCGATCTTGAAGTAAGGACCTTGTATGCGTAAGAATAATCAACAGAAAAGGGGTCATGGCTCCAAAGGTGGCGGTCGTCCCCAGACGCCGGCCACTGCTCCCGCACGCAACGCGAAAGATGACTCCATCCAGGTTGAAGGCATCGTCACTGACGCTCTGCCAAACGCAATGTTCACGGTTGAACTCGAGAACGGTCATCGTGTACTGGCAACGCTGTCAGGCAAGATGCGTATCCGTTACATTCGCGTTTCTCCGGGAGACCGAGTCACGGTAGGCCTCTCCCCGTATGACCTGACGCGGGGCCGCATCACATTCCGCAATCGCTGACGACAGCGCCCCTCTTCCCGACAAAACATTGACATCCCGTGCAGACGTGCCTCGCAGCAGAGGAGGAAAAAGAGCCTCCACGAGCCCTGCATGTTTTTTTTGCCTGCACTCTTCCATTGAAGAGACGCCCACGCGTCGCCAGGTTCACCGGGTCGGCCCGCCGTGCCGGTCGCCGCGAACCTTTTTGCGATGACTGTCGGCACAACTCTGGATAGAGAACAGTCGCCCGGCACAACAGCCTCTTTTTGTCGCTCACTTGCATTGAGCGCCGTCGGGGTCATTGTCGAATGGTACGATTTCGCGGTATATCTGTACCTTGCCCCCATCCTGACCAGGCTTTTTCTTCCGGCCTCCGACCCCCGAGTCAGCCTGCTCGTCACCCTGGCTATTTTTGCCACAGGCTATCTTGTGCGTCCCCTGGGAGGCCTGTTCTACGGAGCAATCGGCGACCGCTTCGGCCGTCGAAGCACACTGATTACCTCGTCGCTCCTGATGGCCGCCTGCAAGCTGGGGGAGGGGCTGCTTCCAACCTACGCGACAGTTGGCGTAACCGCACCGGTTCTGCTGCTCGTCATGCGTCTGGCGTCCGGTTTCTCCATGGGGGGAGAGTACGCTGGCACCTTCGTGTACCTCGTCGAGAATGCCCCGTCAGGAAGACGAGGATTGACGTGCAGCCTTGCCAACACAATGTGTGCCGTCGGTATCTTTCTGGCCAGCCTGGTCACAGCACTGATCAGCCTGCTTCCCGGCGCCAGCGTGCTCCACTGGGCGTGGCGCATCCCCTTCTTTAGTGGCGCTGCACTGGGCCTGCTCGCACTGAAAATGCGCACGTCAATGCGGGAGTCGCCACTGTTCGAGCAACTGATGGACGACGGCGAACTGGCAGCCCGTCCACTGACCGAAGCAGTGCAGACCTCATCTCGCCAGATCGCACTGACCTTTGCACTGGGAAGCTATATTGCCGTGACCTACCATCTGCTTGTCGCATTCGTGCCCGTCTTTCTCAAGACATGGGGCGGCCTCGACGTGCGAACCGTTTCCTGGATTGGAACGGGGGCTGCGCTTCTCAACATCTTTTTGATGTGGATGCCCGCGGCGGTCTCCGACCGCGCAGGTCGGAAAGTCGTGGTTGGCGGCGCAGCCATTGCGGTCGCATTGCTGGCCTGGCCCGTCTATGCGCTCCTGGCCGGCGGCCACCCACTGTGCGGTGCCCTGCTGGCTGTGCCACTCGCCGCGTCGGTAAACGCACCGGCTGCCGTACTGGCTGTTGAACTCTTCGCGACACGCGTCCGTTTTTCGGGGTTTGCGCTCGGGTTCAACCTGGGCTCCATCTCGGGAAGCCTGATGCCGATGATTGGCACGTGGTTTGCGATGCACACTGGCCCGGTGGAAGCTCCGGTGCTGCTGCTGATTGCCGCATCGGCCGTGATGCTTGCGATCCTGCCTTTGCTTCCCGAAACCCGCAACACCGAACTCCTCTGAGCACGTGAACCCGATTGCGCGGGCGCCCGCAAATGCAAATCCCTCACGAGCAGGACCTGGTCGCGATCCAGGCTTCTGTCGGGCTCGCACCGCAACTGCCGGCCACGGGGCAGGATTTCGTGTGTGAAACTGTGTCTCCCGCCGCATAGATTTGAAAGTCGCTGCGGAACCCAGGACCCATGTTGAAGGTCTCATTCACGGGAAGGAGGGTCGACGCGCGCTGCCGGCCCGACCAGACTACCCGCAAAGGAGTGAGACACAATGCAATCAAAGGTGCGCATGTGCGCGACATTCGTGATGATCCTGGTCGCCTTCGTGCTTCCAGCCCGCGCCCAGGGGGCAATGATCGGCGTTGACTTGAACGGGAGGGCACTTTCCCTCGCGCAACCCCCATTGATGATGAACGGCCGAGTACTCGTACCACTGCGAGGAATCTTTGAGGCACTGGGAGCCCGTGTGCGTTACATCGGTGCAACCCGCACAATCACCGCCATCCGCGGCGAGTCCACGGTCACCCTGGTGCTGGGCAACCCGTCGGCCCTCGTCAACGGCAGCACGGTCACGCTCGATGTACCCGCCCAGACCGTAAACGGATCGACAATGGTTCCCCTGCGCTTCGTGGCCGAGGCGCTCGGCGCGAACGTGCGCTGGTTGTCCGCAAACCAGACCGTGTTCATCGACACGTCAACACCAAACGTGGCCGCACAACCCGCGCAGCCCGCGCCTCCCCCGCACCAGGAGCCAGACCGAGACCGTGACCGAGATTACCACCGAGACCACCACGAACACCACATCTTCCTGGGGCACATTGTTGCGAACGACCTCGATGTGCTCCATCGCGGAGACACGCTCACGGTTGAGGTAAGCGGTACACCGCACTGCCGCACCCAGTTCGAGCTTCTCGGACTCTCCCCGATGGTCGACATGCAAGAGACCAACCCCGGACAGTACCGCGGAACCTACGTCATTCCCCCGATCGATTCAGAAAAGTCAACGTTGCTCGTGGTTCATCTCCACCGTCGTGATCGCACCATCGACCGTGAAGCGCAAAGACCGGTACGGATCGCAGCTTCCAGACGCGTCTTCCTGACAGTTTCCGAACCACAAGATGGTCAGCGCGTTCCGCACAACTTCGTGCTGCGGGGAACAACCACGCCCATGGCAACCGTCCAGGTCGTCGCAACCGTTGAACGACCCATCATTCCGGGAGTGGCACCCATTGAGACTCGCCAGACCCTGAAGTTCAGCGGTATCGCTGACGGGGAGGGGAACTTCGCAGTTCCGGTGTCAGCCAGAGACGCGCGTCACGCGTCCCTCTGGGTGCAGGCCGTAAACCGTAGAGGCCGAACCTCACCCCCTGTGCAACTGAGCGTCAGGTTCATCCAACACAGGCACTGAGATTCACAACGAGCCTGCACAGGGACGCGGTGGCGCAGACCTCTTGAGTCGCAACACCGCAGTCCCGGCTTCAAGCGTTCTGGGAAGCCCCTGCGACGGCACGTCCAAGCGCACCCACCTGTGCCTTCAGTTCCGCGCTTAACTCACCGTCCAGTGCATCGGCAACCCCCGGCAGACTGATGCGGGTCTCAAGGACGTTCGCACCGAGTCGGCGCATCAGCGTGTCAAGGTGGGCAAGCGCCCCTGCCCCTCCGCTGGCTCCTGGCGAGGCACTCATGACAAGCACCGGGCGACCGCGAAAGCTACCGCCCGGGCGCCCTCCGCCAATGGGACGGCTGACCCAGTCAATGGCATTCTTCAAAACCGCCGGCAGGGACCCGTTGTACTCTGGTGTCGCCAGCAGAAGGGCGTCTGACGCCTCGATCTGCTCGCGCAGCCATCGGGCCTCCACGGGCAGACCCGTCGCTTCCTCCAGATCACCGTCGTAGAACGGAATCGCGTGCGCCCTCAGATCGACTTCGTCGACCGTCGCACCGGCACTGCGCGCCGCATCGGCCACGAGGCGCAGCAACCTCCTGTTATATGAATTTGTGCGGGTACTCCCGCAGATTGCCAGAACACGCATGAATCCGAGACCTCCTATGCCAGATCAAACAGCAAGATTTCCGCAGCGTCGTCGCCGCGCAATGAAAGTCGTTCTTCCCCACTGACCGCAAGTCCGTCGCCTGCCTCAAGAAGCTTGCCAGCGATACTGGTTCTTCCAGCAATGGCGTGCAACCACGCAAATCGACCCTGCGCCAATGTCATCTCGAGAGCGTCAACAGGAACTCGTATACGATACAAGCGCACGTCCTGGCCAACCGTGACAGATCCGTCTGCTCCGTCTGGGGACGCAAGCAACCCGACCGGACCACTGCCCGCGGAAAAGGCCCGTTGCTCATACGAAGGTTCGCAACGCCTGACCGCAGGGTGAATCCAGATCTGGAGAAGGTGAACCGGGTCGGCTTCCGAGGGATTGAACTCACTGTGCTGCACTCCGGTTCCCGCAGTCATGCGTTGCACCTCAAACGGACGAATCACTGAACTGTTTCCCATGCTGTCAGCGTGGGCCAGCGCGCCTTCCAGGACCACGGTAACAATCTCCATCTCACGATGACCGTGAGTGGGAAATCCGGTGCCTGGTGCGACAAAGTCCTCGTTGATGACACGCAACGCTCGAAAACCCATGTAGCGCGGATCGTGGTAGTCGCCAAACGAAAAGGTATGATACGTATCAAGCCATCCCCAGTCGAAGTGGCCACGGTCGGCTGCCTTTCGCAAAGTGAACAAACAGCGCCTCCTTTCGCAGGTCTCGTTCAAAGTCGAGACACACTCGCTTTAACGTTTAATCATTTAATGCCATTGTATTGCAAGACGTTGGGGATGTCAAGAAAGGCGAGAAGGACCTCGGGAACAGTCCCGAAGCCCTTCTTCCAGTACCAAATGAGCGCGAGGCAGGACAGCTGCGCGAAACCCGACGCAGTGTCACGCACGCGACACGATCAGATTCGCGGACAATCAGCCTGCGGGAACGGCCGGACACTCCAGCATGAGAAAACGCTCTGCTTCAAGGGCCGCGCGACAACCTGAAGCCGCCGCGGTAACGGCCTGACGATAGCGAAAATCCACAGCATCACCTGCAACAAACACGCCGCTGACAGATGTTCGGGTTTCGCCCTCGACCGTCAAGACGTAACCGTCGGCGCGCAGTGGAACGTGTCCTTCAAGAAACCCGGTGTTGGGCTGATGACCTATCGCCACAAACAGACCGTCAAACGGTTCGGTACGCTCCGCAGCGTTCGTGACATCACGAACCTTGAGCGCCTGCATGCGCCGGTCCCCACTGACCTCAACAACTTCCGTGTTCCAGTGAATCCGCACGTTGTCGAGAGCAAAGACACGTTTCTGCATGACCGCGGAAGCTCGAAACGCGTCGCGACGGTGAAACACATGTACTTCACGTGCGATGCGGGAAAGTTGCAACACTTCCTCGAGGGCAGAGTCACCGCCCCCGCTGACCGCCACCTTCATGCCACGAAAGTGCGCACCGTCACAGACCGCGCACGTCGCAACACCGCGTCCAAGAAACTTCTCCTCGCCAGCTACGCCCAGGTGACGGGCCGAGGCACCCG
>JAJXVI010000107.1 GCA_021782195.1 bacterium
CCCCAAGATAGATGATGGAGAATAGAAGAACCCAGACCAGGTCGACAAAGTGCCAGTACAGGCCCACACATTCAAGCGCCGTCGAGTGGTCCTTCCAGAGCGAACGATGCCCCGTCAGCGACAACAGAACGGAGATTGCAGTGAGCCCCAGGAAAACGTGGAGGCCGTGCAAGCCAGTGAGGGTGAAGAACGAAGTACCAAAAACGTCGCGTCCCATGGTCACGTGCTGCTGGTAGAGGTGCCAGTACTCGTTGCCCTGGCCGACCAGGAAAACTGCGCCAAAGATGATGGTGACGACCAGCCACAGACGAAGCCCGACGAGATCGCCCTTGCGCTGCGCCCGTTCAGCCAACCAGAAAGTCAGACTCGACGAAAACAGGAACAGTGAGAAAAAGCCGGTCTTTACGGGATCGAGGGCCGATTTTGCGGTCGGGTCGCCGGCAGCTACCGGAAACGTGTGCAGATAGATATACGCCACGATAAGGAACGCAAAGAAAGTCTCTTCCGAAGCAATGAACAACAGGGTGAAGATCTTCGCGGGGTCCATCCCCCGTCGCGTACTATCCACCTTCCGGGTGCCTCCAATCAGCAAGTTCCGGATTCTTTGCATCCCAGAGCGGGCGTCGACTGCGCACGTACGGGACACGCTCGAAATTGTGAGCAGCCGGCGGCGAAGTCGCAAGCCATTCCAGGGTCCACGCGTCCCATGGATTGTCTCCGGCGACTTCCCCGTAGAACACGCTGTACAATACATTTCCAACAAACACGAGGACCGAGAAACCGAACACGAACGCACCCACGGTCGAGATCATGTTCAACGTTCCCCACATCGGGAGATTCGGGTAACTGGCCACACGTCGTGGCATTCCGAGCAACCCCAGGATGTGCTGGACGAAAAACGTGCCATTGAAGCCAATGACCATCAGCCAGAAGTTCCAGCGGCCCAAGCGCTCGCTCAGCATCCGTCCGCTCATCTTGGGGAACCAGTAATACGCGCCCGCCATCATGGCGAACACGATTCCACCGATGATTGTGTAGTGGAAGTGCGCCACGACGAAGTACGTGTCGGTCGTCGCCCAGTCAAGCGGAACGATGGCGAAAGTCATTCCGGTGACGCCACCAAACGTGAACTGGACCAGAAAACCGATGCAGAAGAGCATTGCCGTATTCATGCGTATACGGCCTCCGTGCATTGTGGCCACCCAGTTGAACAGTTTGACCCCCGTCGGTACAGCAATGAGCATGCTGCTCGCGCCAAACGTAATGAGCGCACTGTTCCACAGTCCGACTGCAAACATGTGATGGGCCCACACGCCAAAACTGAGAAATCCGATGGCAACCGTGGAAGCTGCCACAAAGTTATATCCGAAGATGGGCTTGCGCGACATGACCGGGATAATCTCGGATATCATCCCGAACGCAGGCAACACAAGAATGTAGACTTCAGGGTGACCAAAGATCCAGAAAAAATGCTGCCATAGCACGGGAGAGCCGTGAGAGCCGAAGAACATCCCATGCATCCTGCGGTCCACAAACAACATCACCAGGCCCGCATTCAATGCCGGCAATGCAAATATGACCAGCAGTGAGGTGATCAGCATCATCCAGACAAAGAGAGGCACCTGCGTGATGCGCATCCCCCGTGCACGCAGGGTCAGGATGGTAACAATCAGGTTCAGAGCAGCCGTCACAGTTCCAATCCCGGTCATCAGCAGCCCCAGCGTCCAGTAGTCCATTCCCGTGCCGGTGTTGTAGGCCGGCAGCGACAGGGGCGCATACGCAAACCATCCGGCGCTCGGCGCACCTCCCGCCAGGAAGCTGTAGTTCAACATGATGCCGCCAAACAGGGTGATCCAGTAGCCGAATGCATTGAGCCGTGGAAATGCGACGTCACAGGCCCCGATCATCAAGGGGATGAGGTAGTTTCCGAAGCCGTTCACGAGCACCATGGCCACCAGGAAGATCATGGTGGTGCCGTGCATCGTGAACAGCTGGTCATACATCTGGGGCGACAGGAAGTGATTGTTCGGAACGGCAAGCTGGATGCGCATCAACAGCGCCTCGACGCCACCGACGACGAGGAAGAAGAGTGCGGTGAAGATGTACATCAGACCGACCTTTTTATGGTCGACCGTGGACACCCACGAGAGCAGTCCCTCCCCCCCATCCTCGTGTTCGTGAGTCGCATCGCTGCCGACAGGCCCGTCAAGGGTCAGATCGGTCAATGGCTCTTCCTCCAAAGATAAGCGGTAAGGGCACGAACTTCCTCGTCGCTGAAATGGAAGTCAGGCATGTTGGAACCTGGCTTGCAGGCCTGAGGATCCTTCAGCCACTTCGCAAGATTCTCCGGTGAGTTGTCCAGCGTCCCAGCTCCGAGGGTTTCCCGATCCCCCAGATCGTTGAGAGAAGGGGCAATGGTCACGTGATGTGCGAGATTTGCTGCGACCTTAGGCGCATCGACCAGTGCGTGACAGTTGGTACAGGTCGAGCGCGTGAAAATCTGGCCACCCTCCTGCGCCAGTGCAGAACTGTCCGGCATCTGGGGATGAAGTTGCGCCGTCTCCCAGGAATCAAAATCAGCCTGGGTCTGCGCGATCACCCGAATGCGCATCCAACCGTGATCGGTACCACAGTACTCAGCGCACGTGCCGTCATAGATTCCCGGATGGTCAGGCTGAAGCCAGAGGTAGTTGGTCTGCCCCGGCAACATGTCCTGTTTTGGCCCCAGTCGAGGGACCCAGAAGTCATGAATGACGTCCGCAGTACGCAAAGCCAGCAGAACTGGCCTCCCGACCGGCAGGTGGACCTCGTTCGCCGTAACCACTCCATCGGGATATCTCACTTCCCACCACCACTGGTGAGCGATCACCGTGATGTCCGGTGCCCGTCCATCTGGTTCCGCGTGCGTCTTGAAGATTGTCGGCACCATCAGGATCGTGAATACCGTCACGATGGCAAGTGGGATGAGCGTCCAGATGATTTCCAGCTTCTTGTTCCCGTACACCGGCACGGGATCCTCCGTCTCACCAGGACGGGCGCGATAGTGCACCAGGATGTAGACAATCCACGCGCACAAAAAAAACATGATTGCCAGCATGACGCCACTGGTCAGCATGAACAGGTCGTAGACAGAGCGAGCCTGTGGCGATGCAGGACTGAAAAGCGACGTAGGAACGCCGCCCAGTAAACTCCCCGCGGTGAAGATCCTTCCAGTCATCGCGCACTACATTCATCACCCGAGAGTCATGATCCTCCAAGACGAGAAAGAATCCACTCAGCGATGGATTCAATGGAGTAAGAACAGGGTATACGGGTTGGTCGCTCTCATTGAAACGTCCAGTGCCCGGACATCCCCGAAGGCAGATACAGCCAGTGCTCGGGTATCGCGCGGCTTGCACCCCCGATCGTCCCCTCCTGCGAGCGCCGATCACGCCACAATCGGATCGTAGAAGGGCAGACGGCCGCTCCCCCACTTTCAACCGGACCGCATTCCCGAGAACGCCTCAGTTCGGCAGGATTCCACACCGGTCGAGAACAATGCCTCGAAGAGTGTCACCACATCACTGAGACGGGTGCCCGAAGCAGCGCGCCCCCCCCGCCGCTTCGGATGGTGCTGACGCAGGGGTTTCGGAAAAGGTCAGGCTACAATGGGCTGCATGGTCGAGAAGAAACGACGACCTCGTTTGGGAGATTGTAACGTGACATTTCGCTGGGCAATTCTTGGTACGTTGTTGTGTCTCGTCTGTGCCGGGCTCTCGTTGCCCGCAACAGCATCACCGCTTGTGGTATCGAGCTACGACACGTACAACGGAAACACTGGCACGTATGACTATTTCGACTATACGTACAGTGGCGCGTCACCGGCAGGAAACGACCTCATCACGCGTGCACCGCTCTACGGCGGCACGGGTATTCTCACGAACGGATCGCCTCCGATATACAACTGGAGTGCAGGCCAGGAAGGGGTGGGCGGGAGCGGCAACTGGCTTGATATCAGCAGTGGCGACACCATCAGCTTTTACTTCGCCTCCGCCGTACACCTGAGCTCCATCACCGTGTGGGTCGACAACACCGTGGGTGTCTCTCCAGTCGGGCAACTCGTTCTGGGTACTCCAACGACGGTGCCACTCGGACAGATTCCAACCCTGAGTGGCACGTACACCACCTACACTGCCCCCGCACAGGCAGTCAACTCCGATGTTGGCCTGGTCACCGCCACTGATTATTTCACAATCAACGGGTTGAACTTCACGGGCAACGGGGTGGCAGTGCAGTTCATTTCGGGCGGTACCGGTACCCTCATGATAGGGCAGGTGGCGTTCACGGGGACGGTCCCTGAAGCACCCAATACGCTGTTGTCCTTCAGCGGATTCGCCCTGCTCGCACTCAGGGCGCGGAGGCGGCGACAGCAGTCCGCCGTCTGACCCCGGTCGGATTCGCGTTCCCCGGAGAGATTCCGTCACGAATTTCGGGGGTCTGCCTGCAGACGGCGTTCGGTTCGCGAGCCATCTGCGACCTGGAGGCTTTCTTGTTGCGCTCCGCCTGCCCGACTGCAGACGGCGTTCGGTTCGCGAGCCATCTGCGACAGCCACCCAAGCCTCTCCCCGCGCTGGCGGCAGAAGGTTTTTGCCCGTTCTCCCCGAACCTCTTCCGTAACCGCTGTGGGAGACCGGTCAGTCCTTCATCGAGGTCAACATCGGCTGCACTGCCGAGGAGGGCGTCATCGATACGCTTGTCGGGGAAGTACTGGAATCACTTCCGGAAGCGGTCCTGGTACAGGATCCCAGGACCTACCGGCTGATTTTCGCGAACATGCGGTCCTGGGTGATGTTCGGCTATACGCCAGACGAACTCGATGGCACGGTCTACACTCGTTCGAATGCCGATCACCCGATTGTGACCACTCAGGTGATCGAGGCATACCGAGAATCGTTCGTCAAAGGCGACGCGCAGCCGGTCATCGAATGGCATGCACGCCATCGCGACAACCACAGCTTCCGGGTTGAAGCCCACGCTCAGCGTACGCGACTGCAAGGGCGTCCTGTCGTGATAAGCGTGATTCGTGACGTCAGCGCACGTCGTTCGGACTCGCTGACGCGGCTTGCCACCGCACTCAAGGAGACCGACGAGGCAATCGCCTCCTGCAAGTCGCGTGAGCACCTGCTCAAGGAAGTCTGCGAAATCCTGACCGGCGTCGGAGGGCTTCGCTATGCGTGCGCAGGCATCCACGTCGCCGGACGCTTCCAGCTCGTCACCGTGAGCGGTGGACAGATCGGGCTGCTCGCAAATCCCGACCAGCACCCGACCGACCGCTCGGTTCCCGGCCTCTTTGAACTCCGCGGGCGTGCGACATCGGTGTGCAACAACCTTGAAGCCCCGAATGTGCCGAGCTTCTGGCGAGCCGAAGCGGCCAGGGCAGGAGTTCGCTCGTGCGCGCTCATCCCCCTCCAGAGCGCCCACACCCGGCTCACTGTCCATTCCGACCGAGCAGACTTCTTCGGACGACCGCAACTCGAACTCCTCGACCAGATCGTCACCAGAGTGGACTTCGGCCTTCGCCACATCGAGGTAACCCAGACCGCGAACAGTCTGCTTGTCGACCTTCGACGCCTCAATCATCAACACGAGACCCTCCTCAACACGGCACCCGTCGGCATTGTGAGCGTCGACGTGGAGGGCAAGGTCACGATGGCCAACAGCGCTGCCACTCGAATGCTCGGAGAGATCAACGAATCGGTACAAGGACGCATGCTGCACGACGTCGTGCAGTGGTGCCACCCGAATGGCCTCGCATATCTACCGGGCGAACAACCGGTGCGCACCGTGCTCAGTGCCGGCAAAAGTCTTCCCGCGAAAGAGGCACTCTACCGGCGGCGCAATGGCGAGCGCTTTGCCGTCGAGTGCGCAGTCGCCCCGATCATGGAGAGCAATCACGTCACCGGCGCCGTGGTCTCGTTTGTCGACATCACACAGCGACACGAGGTTGCGCGCATGAAGGACGAGTTCGTCTCCATGGTGAGCCATGAGCTGCGCACGCCGCTGACCTCCATCCGCGGCTCGCTCGGGCTTCTTGCATCCGGCGTCTTCGGTCTATTGAACGAGCGCGGGCGACGCATGCTCGACATTGCCGTAGGCAACACCGACCGGCTCGTACGCCTCATCAACGACATTCTCGACATCGAACGCATGGAGTCGGGAAAGGTCACCATTGAGCCTGTTCTCTGCTGGAGCGACGAACTGATGGGGCAGGCAGTGGAATCGGTACGTGGAGTGGCCGACCGCAGCCATGTGCTGCTCGCCGTCTCGGGACCTTCCATACAACTGCAGGCAGACCCGGATCGACTGGTACAGGTCCTGACAAACCTCCTGGGCAACGCAATCAAGTTCTCTCCTCCCGAAAGCACGGTCGAACTCAACGTACACCAGGAAGCGGATGCCGCAATCTTCGAGGTCGCCGACCGCGGGCGCGGCGTCCCTGCTTCAAAACTGACCGCCATTTTCGACCGCTTCGTACAGGTCGACGCTTCCGACTCTCGCGAAAAGGGAGGAACCGGTCTGGGCCTTTCGATCTGCCGACAGATTGTCGAGTACCACAAAGGAAGAATCTGGGCTGACAATCGCGGAGGAGGCGGCAGCGTCTTCCGCTTCATCATTCCGCTGGCCGCCGAACAAGCGGAACTGGCACGTGCGACAGATCTTCCCGAACAGCCGATGGTTCATACGCCGGTCGGGTCGACGCTCCCGGTCAGGGCCTGTGCCACGCAATCAGAGCCTGGCACATCTGTTCGCCGCGACATCCCGCGCGTGCTGATTGCCGAGGACGACGTGGACCTCGCATGGGTCATCGCGACCAATTTTGAACGACACGGGGCGAAGCCCCAACTGGCTCACAACGGGTCGGAGACCATCCGTCTCATCCAGAAGTTTACACCCGACCTGCTCGTCCTCGACCTCGGACTTCCCGATCACGACGGCTTCGAGGTCATAGAGTGGCTGCGCCTGTACGAAGGACTCACGGATCTCACGCTGGTCATCTACACCGCGAGAGACCTCTCCGCAACCGACCAGGCATCGCTGCAGACCAGGCACGGGCGGACCCTGTTCCTGACCAAAAGCAAGGTGAGCCCGGACGATTTCGAATCTCACATCGCCACGCTCCTCTCCAGATACAATGGGGCGGATTCAATCGAAGCCCCCCTGACCGGGAAGAACCATCCCGACGACGAGGGCCTGCACGCGCCGGCGATGCTGAACTGCTGGGAGTTCTTGAAGTGCGGCCGCGAACCCGGAGGCCACCATGAGAGTGACCTGGGGACGTGCCCGGCGGCAACCTGCGTGGCTCAAGACGGAGTAAACGGGGGAGACTGCGCGGGTCGCGTGTGCTGGGCAGTCAGCG
>JAJXVI010000108.1 GCA_021782195.1 bacterium
AGGACCTCCTCCCCTTCGTGGGAAAGCGGCTGGCCTTCAAGGTGCACGACCTGCGCGGCCGGCAGGTGGTGGTCTCGCACCGCGCGCTCATGGACGAGGAGCGCAACGTGCGCGCGACCGAGACGCTGTCCAAGGTCACCGAAGGCCAGATCCTGGCTCGGCTCGACAGCGAAACACAACGCGCCGCGGTCTCGCTCGCCCTGGCGCAGGCTGAGGCCGCACGCCAGAACGTCAGCGAGAGCGAAGCCTACTGCGACCACCACACCCCGCGGCAGTACGGCATCCAGGGCTACCCCACGTGCATCATCCTGAACTCGCAGGGTCAGAAAGTGGGCCAGCTCGGCTACCAGGAAGGTGGCCCCGGCCCCTTCATCGAGGCGCTCAACAAGATGCGTCACTGAGAAACCTGCGACGATTGCCCTGAATCCTTCACGCTCGCGAGGCCCTGTTTGACCGCACCCGACAAGACGGAGGATTCAGGGTCTTTCGTGCGAGACAGACCGAAAGTCATCTGCTCGGCATGCCTCGGTCAACACAAAGCGAGTGATCGTGGTTGGCATCGCCAGGAATCGTCCCCCCGGGGGCTGCCCCCGGCGCTGTTTCACCGCATGACATTCTCGAAGGGCTGACAAGACGTGAGCAACCAGACCGGACTGTTTTGCGCCCGCCGCTTCTGGCCGCTCTTCTGGGCGCAGTTCCTGGGCGCATTTAACGACAACGTGCTCAAGAATGCCGTCATCATCCTGATCACATACCAGGGATTGACGGTGTGGGGGTTTCCCTCAAAAAGCATGAGTACCTTTGCCCCGGCGCTCCTCATGCTTCCCTACCTGCTCTTTTCGGGGATGGCGGGCCAGCTTGCAGATCGGTGCTCCAAGTCGTGGCTTGTAGAACGGGTGAAGATCATCGAGATCGGAGTCATGATTCTCGCGGCTGCAGGCTTCCTGGCAAACATGCCACAACTGCTCTTGATCTCAATCTTCATCCTGGGGATACAGGCGACTTTCTTCGGCCCCATCAAATACAGCATCCTTCCCCAGTTGCTTGGTGAACGAGAACTGGTGACCGGCAACGCCCTCGTCGAAATGGGCACGAACGTCGCCATCCTGCTTGGCACAATCGGCGGCGGCCTGCTCGTCAATCGCGAGCTGGTCGGCCCACGCGGACCTGCCCTGGTCAGTGCCTGCCTGATCTCATTCGCCGTTCTCGGCTATCTGGCCACGCGTTTTGTGCCTCATACCCGGTCAGAGGCACCCGACCTCCAGATTGATCCCAATCCGTTGCGCACCACGATCGAGATATGCAAGCAGGGCTACGCGGTCAAGAGCATCTGGCTCGCCCTGCTGGCCGTGGGCTGGTTCTGGCTTTACGGATCCGCGCTGCTCGGCCTGTTCCTTCCCTACGCGGCCGGGGTCCTGCACGCGAGCGAAAGCGTGACCACCGTGTTTCTGGCAATCTTCTCGGTGGGCGTGGCCATCGGATCGCTCCTGTGCGAGAAGCTTTCCTTCGATCGCCTTGAGCTGGGACTGGTCCCGTTCGGATCGATCGGCATGACGGTCTTTGCGGCCGATCTTCACTTCGCGTGGAAGCCGCTGCCCGGGGACGGCGCGGCGGGCCATCTGCTCGGACCCGCAGCTTTTCTGGCCCATCCGGGAGGAATCCGCGTCATGGTCGACCTCCTGCTGCTTGCCATCAGCAGCGGATTCTTCATCGTGCCGCTCTACACTTTCTTGCAGGCGCGCGCGGAGCCAGAGGTGCGTTCACGCATCATCGCCGCCAACAACATCATCAGCGCGCTCTTCGTGGTGGTCTGGGCCGGTATCCAGATTGAGCTGCTCCGATACTTTTCGGTCACGGCCATCTTCGTGCTGGTCGCCGCGCTGAATGCCCTGGTCTCACTGTACGTCTACTCCGTGCTCCCCGAGTTCTTCCTCCGCTTCATCGCCTACCTGCTGACACGCGTCATGTACCGGGTACGCGCCACGGGCCTTGAGAACATTCCCAGGGAAGGCGCCGCCGTCATCGTCTGCAACCACGTGAGTTTTATCGACTGGCTGGTGCTGTTCGGCACCATCGCCAGACCCGTGCGTTTCGTCATGGACTACACCCTGGCACGCACGCCTCTTTTCGGGAAACTGTTGCGCGACGCACGCGTCATCCCGATAGCTCGCGCCAGTGAAGATCCGGCCGTGCTCGAAGCAGCCCTGGAGAAAATTCACGAAGAGCTGGGCCAGGGCGAACTGATCTGCATCTTCCCTGAAGGGACGATCACCCATACCGGGGACCTCAACCCGTTCAAGCACGGAATCGAACAGATTATTGCCCGGACCCCCGTCCCGGTCGTGCCGGTGGCGCTTCAAGGGTTGTGGGGGAGCTTTTTCTCACGGCGCTACGGTCGCGCGATGAGCAAGCCGTTCCGGCGCTTCTGGTCGCGAATCGGACTGGTCTGCGGCCCACCGGTTGCTGCGGAAGCCGTCACGGCCGACGGCCTCATGACCCTCGTCTCCGATCTGCGCGGAACTCACCCCTGAGACGCGAGCAACCCATCTGTCGATCCGCGCCCCCGTTCCCCGACGCGCGACCTTTCCTGGACACGCCTCAGGGGGTCAACGAAGCGAGAATCTCCGGTGACAGCCCGAGAAAGACGGGCTCCGCCTTCAGGACGACGCCACACTGCTCGCCAACGGCAGCCTGCACGTCCCTGGCAAGCGCAATCACATCACGTGCCGTGGCCCCTCCCCGGTTGATGATTGCCAGCGCGTGATGCGGGGAGAGCCCGACCGCGCCCCGCTCAAATCCACGGCAAAACCCCGCCCGCTCGATAAGCCAGGCAGCGGACAGTTTCTTCATTTCCCCGGCCTCATGGTGAGGCGGTTCCTCCCGGGCGCCGATCCACCCCCTGCTACGCGCTCGTACCACGAGCTCCGCGTATTCCTGGTCGTCAACGACCGGATTTACAAAAAACGAGCCCGCACTCCTTGCATACGGGTCACCAGGTTCCGCCACCATGGACTTGCGCCGCCGCAGGGCGAACACGGCCTCCCGCACCTCGCAAAGGTTCGGAGGGGACTGTCGGCTCAGCAACTGTGCAAGCTCCGCGTAACGGACGGTTGCACGAGCATCCGCGCGCAATTCGAAAGCGACCGCCACAACGACCGCACGGGACATGTCCCCTGAACGAAACCGGCTGGTACGGTAGCCGAACCCACAGGCGTCCGCAGGCAGCGTGCAGGGTTCATCCCGCACCGTATCCAGCGCGCGCACCTCGACAATGGTCTCGCAGACTTCCTGGCCGTACGCGCCAATGTTCTGGATGGGGGCCGCTCCAACGGTCCCTGGAATCGCCGAGAGACACTCAACGCCGCCCCATCCTCGCTCCACCGCCAGCGCAACAAGGCTGTCCCATGATTCTCCGGCTCCGACACGCAGGCGGACGCGTCCGGAGGAGTCGTCCACTTCCCATCCTCTGAGGTCCGGCTGCAGCACAAGACCGTCGATTCCCTCGTCCGCCACCACCACATTGCTCCCACCTCCCAGCACCGTCCACGGCAGGTTGCGCGCATCCGCCCAGG
Organism: bacterium; assembly: GCA_021782195.1. Taxonomy (GTDB): domain Bacteria; phylum Vulcanimicrobiota; class Xenobia; order RGZZ01; family RGZZ01; genus JAJXVI01. The sequence goes on from JAJXVI010000108.1 coordinate 3,573, forward strand.
CAACAGCGGCGCGCACCTGGGCCTCGCTCGTCACACGAGCGAAATAGCGTGCGTCCCCTCCGACCCCGAGCGTGGTCATGGAAGCCAGAGAGACGTTCTCACTCACGTGCAGGCGTGCTGGCATTCAAACCTGTCCTCCATTTCTCTGTGCCGTTCGGCGACCGATGATCACACGACAGAATCCGGACCGCTCTCCCCTGCCCGCCCGAATCGCGCGGCCTCACGTGCGCGTGGAAGTTTCCTGGGGCCAGTGGGAGGCCCGGCGTGAGGCGGGCGCCCCGTGGTTGTCTACCGGCCGGACCGCCCCACCGAACCGGTCCTGTCCCCGCGGGTTCCACCCACGCGCCGCATCCCCTTCCTCCCACGGCTTCCGCGCGGCCGAGCTTTCACCGAAGCGGCCCGCAAGGCGTCCGAGCAGCGTCCGATAACGCGAACGGGAACGCGGCCACGCGTGGGTCAGGCGGTGAAATCAGTCAGGACGCGCACGAATGCCCGGAGTGGGTGGCAGCAGCGCGATCCTTTGCAAAAGACGTTTCCAGACGACAGGAGACGCCAGGGGTCTGCCTAAGAAGCGCCCATGAACAACGGTTCCACCTGCGCAGTACTGTCGATGAATCTTCTCAACTGGGGAATGTACGGCCCGGTCGCCCCGGTCAAGGTCGAAAAGGTCTGCAACGTGATCTTGCAACACGCTCCCGCACTTCTGTGCCTGTCGGAGGTCGGACCGGGCGACGCCCTGCCCTGGCTTGTCGACCCCCTCGCTTCCCGAGGCCTCGTCTATGAAACGCTTTCCGTGGGAAAGCCAAACGCGCGGGGAATTCGCAACGCAATTCTTCGCCGCCCCGAAGTGGAAGTGTTGTCAAGTCGCCTGAACGTGCCCACTGAGTTCACGTTGCCCGCAATCACCTTGGAAAACTTCGAGATGGGGGAGATGCGACTGCGCCTCTCGCGAGAACCCCTCGCGGTCCTCGTCCGGATCGGAGGACACGTCCTGGCGGTGGGATTCTTCCATCCAAAGAGCAAGTACCCCGAGGACTACCGCACCGGGCGTTACCCCCAAACCGCGAAAGACCAGACCTTCCTGGGCACGTGCAAGATGATCTCCTCGCTGAGAAATTTCGGTCAGTGCCTCCTTGCCCGTGAGTTCGTCGACCGCTTCACCACGCACAATCCCACTGACGAAGCCTGGAACTGCTCACCGAAAGACATCCACTTCGCGCTGGTCGGCGACTGGAATGCGAACCCCCAGGAGGAACAGCGCGCTGCCCTGCGCGGCTTCCCCGAAGCAGGTCTCCTGGCCGATACGCTTCTTGCCGACCCGATAGGGACCTCCTCCACCGACATGCGTGACATCTGCACGATCCCGTGGGGAGGCATGTGGAACAGTTTTGACGCCATCTACGTGGACCACCGACTGGCCGCAATTTCCGACGCCCGCATCATTCCCGTCGACGCGCTCGACCTGGCTGGTCTGTCCTCTGAAGACCGCGACAGGGTGGAGAATGAATCGCTCGATCACTGCCCGGTAGGATTGTTTCTCAAATGAAGTACGTTGCGTGGGTCATTGCGCTGGCATTCCTGACGTTCGCGCTGTTGCAACCGGCAGCCGCTGTACTCACGGACAGCTGGTGGTATGCAAACGTCGGGTACAGTGGCGTCTTCTACACCACCCTCTGGGCCCGTCTCCTGACAGGCGCCGCGGAAGCCGCGATCGTACTCGCCATCACGGGAGTCAATCTCCTCATCGCGTGGCGTTACCGCCCGTTCGATGGGCACTGGGTCGCGCCAAACGTGTTCGAACTGAACCGCAGCAACCAGTTCGCGGCGCCGGGAAAACGACTGGCGGTCGTGTTCTGCGCAGTGTTGACCCTCATGGCCGGCATGGATGGTGCCGCAAACTGGCAGACATGGCTCTTCTTCCGGTCAGGCGGTTCCTTCGGGCGAACCGACCCGGTCTTTGGCCTCGACTACGGCTTCTACGTGTTCCGTCTTCCGTTCTTCACGCACGTGACCGGCGTGATACTCACGTCGCTCGTGCTGTCCATGTTCCTGGTCGTGGGAATGAGCCTGGCGCTCCGGTCTGTCAGCATACAACACAACCACGTCACGACCGCTCCCGCGGTGCGGCGCCACGCCTTCACACTGGCAGGAATCACGCTCGCGGTGTACGCCGTGTCCATCCACCTGTCGACCTACGCGCTCGTTCTCCACAACGGCCATTTGCTGTTCGGAGCCTCGTACACCGATCTGCACGCCACCCTTCCGTTGCTGCACCTGATGACGGTTCTGTGCGCGCTGAGCGCCCTGGCCTTCGTCATCAACGGCCTGGCCCGAGGATGGAAGGCCTCTGCGGTGACATTCGGGGTACTGGTCGCCACCGGAACGCTGGGAATGGGGATCTATCCGGCGCTGGTACAACGGCTGATGGTCGCGCCCAATGAATTCGATCGTGAAAAGCCGTACATCAAGGCCAACATCGAGGCCACCCGGTTTGCCTACGGCATCAATCACGTGCAAGAACGCGACTTCGCCGCTGACAACGACCTCAAGTGGTCGACAATCGTGAAGAATCGTCAGATTGTGGACAACGTCCGCCTGTGGGACCGTGAGCCGCTGCTGTTCACCTATCGCCAGATGCAGGAGATTCGGACCTACTACGATTTCTACGACGCCGACAACGACCGTTACTACATTGACGGGCGGCTCCAGCAGATCTCACTCTCGCCACGGGAACTGGGCTATCAGCACCTGCCGAGTCGCAACTGGATCAACGAGCACCTCTCCTACACCCACGGCTTCGGCCTGTGCGCCGGACCGGTTGCACGCGTGAGCTCCAACGGCCTGCCGGAGTTCTACGTAAAGAATCTGCCGCCCGAGTCGAGCGTGCCCCAGCTTGCGGTCACGCAACCTCGGATCTACTACGGTGAGGAGTCGAACAGCTATGTTCTGGTGCGCACCCGCTCCAGGGAATTCGACTATCCAAATGGAGACGAGAATGTCTACACGAGCTATTCGGGGAAAGCGGTCGCGGTTGGAACGCTTCTGACGCGACTCGCGTTTGCGCTGCGCTTCGGCGAACCAAAGATCCTGCTTTCCACCGACATTCTTCCGAGCAGCGGCATCCTCTATCACCGCCAGGTTCTCAAGCGCGCCCAGCTTGTCACGCCCCTCATCCACTACGAACCCGACCCCTACATGGTGGTCTCCAACGGGCGCCTTTACTGGATGCTGGACGGGTACACGACGACAGACGCCATCCCCTACTCACAGCCCACCTCGACGTCGGAGGACGGCGCGTCATTGAACTACATGCGCAACTCCGTAAAGACGGTGGTCGACGCCTATACAGGCGCTGTCACAGCCTACGTCAGCGATCCTCGAGACCCTGTCGTACGCGCCTGCGCAGGCATCTACCCCGGTGTGTTCCATCCACTGAATGAGATGCCCCCCGGTCTGCGGGCACACTTCCGCTATCCACAGGCCATGTTTGCGATTCAGTCAGACATCCTGAGCATCTATCACATGGAGGACCCCCAGGTCTTCTACAATCGCGAGGACGTCTGGAAGGTGCCGAATGGCGACGGCGGCAACGAGTTCCACCCCTACTATACGGTGTGCCGCTTCCCGAACGCAAAACCGGGGACTCGTGAGGAGTTCGTCCTGATGACCCTCTTCACGCCAAGCAAGCGCCAGAACATGATTGCGTGGATGGCAGCGCGATGCGACGGTTCGCACTACGGGCAACTCGTCCTCTACAAGCTGCCCAAGCAGATGGTGCTTATCGCCGTGAGCAT
>JAJXVI010000109.1 GCA_021782195.1 bacterium
GAACAGGCCACGCCGGCAGACATCCAGTACGAGGTCGGCCTGCTGCTCGGGCGACTGGGCTTCATCCGCCGCGATTTCGAACGTCGCTTTGTACCCCGTCTCCGCGCCGAACGGTCGGCAACCATGGTCGAACTGGCGCGCGACTTCTGGGACAACCTCCTGTCGCTCCAGAACGGGCTGTATTCCATGCTCGAGTTTAGCAACCTCGGTCGCCCGGACATGCTCTACCGAGGACTCCACGAGTGTGTCGCCGCCGGGCACGCGATGCGAGCCTCCCAGGAACGCATCGAAGAGGCACTTGGCGAGACCTGACCGACGCCCCTCGCCAGGTTTCCGCCCGCTGGGGCCCCTGGCCGGTCTCCCTGTCCGTGAGAACGCGGAAGGCAGGGTCGAGAAATTCACCACGCATTTCCCAGTTTGATTGAGAGGTTTTCCTGATGAAGAAGGTTGCAATCACCGGTGCGAGCGGACTCCTGGGACAGGCGATCACCCCCGCGCTGCGTGCCCGCGGATGTGAGGTCGTCACACTTTCGAGAACCGCCGGACCCGGTCGCGTGCCGTGGAATCCGGAAGGCTCCTGGGACGCAACGCCGCTGGAGGGGTGCGATGGCGTCATCCATCTGGCCGGTGAGAACATCGGTCAGCGCTGGACGCCCGAGAAGAAGGAAAGGATACGTGCAAGTCGCGTAGACGGCACGGCGTCACTGTGCAAGGCCCTGCTTTCACTCGCGTCGCCGCCACCGGTCTTCGTGAGCGCTTCCGCGATCGGACTGTACGGAAACCGGGGCGACGAGCTGCTCTCCGAGGACAGCGCGCGTGGAAAGGGATTCCTGTCCGATGTCGTGAGCGCCTGGGAGGAAGCGGCGCAGCCGTTTCGCGATGCGGGGACGCGCGTGGTCAGTCTGCGGCTGGGGATGGTGCTGGCAGAGGAAGGCGGCGCGCTCGCTAAAATGCTGACCCCCTTCCGCCTGGGAGCGGGGGGACCGATCGGCAGTGGAAAACAGTATATGAGCTGGGTCGCGCGTGAGGACGCAGCGCGGGCCTTCGTGTTCGCGCTCGAACAACAGGGGCTGCAGGGCGCCTGTAACGTCGTGGCTCCTCAGCCCGTTCGGAACGCCGAGTTCACGAAGATCCTCGGACGCGTGCTGGGACGGCCCGCCCTGCTCCGCGCTCCCGCCTCGGCCGTACGCGTGATGTTTGGAGAAATGGCCGATGAACTGCTGCTGTCCAGCACGCGGGTGGAGCCCGGGCGTCTGCTGGAGGCCGGCTTCACCTTCCAGTACCCGGATCTCGAGAAAGCGCTGCGCGCCATCCTGGGATAGCCGGTGCGACCGGCCTCCACGCCCCACCGTTCCCGTCAGAGCGTTTCTGAACCTCGTTTCTGGGCCAGCGCGGTCTGCACGAGATTGGAGAGGAGCATGGCGGCGGTGACGGGCCCCACTCCACCAGGAACCGGGGTGATCGCGAGCACCTTGCCGCGAACCGCCTCGAAGTCGACGTCCCCCACCATGCGCCCTCCTTCGAAGTTGATCCCGACGTCGACAACCACCGCGCCCTCGCGTACGTGCGTCGCACCGATGAATCGCGCCCTTCCTACGGAGACCACGAGGATGTCGGCGCGCAAGGTCTCGGTTGCCAGGTCCGGAGTTTTCGAGTGACACGTGACCACGGTTGCGTCACGCGCCAGCAGCAGGGCGGCGACAGGCTTCCCGACGATGTTGCTGCGCCCGACGACGACGACTCGCCTCCCGGCAATCTGCACGCCGTAATGCTCCAGAATGCGGATCACCGCCGCCGCGGTCGACGCGACCATGTAGGGCCGACCCAGCATGAGTCGCCCCATGTTCGCGTAGCTGATACCTTCCACGTCCTTGGCGGTGGGAACGTGCGCATACAGCGCAATGGGATCCACGTGAGGGGGGAGCGGATGTTCGATCAGCAGGCCGTGCACCCTCGGGTCGGAAGCGATCGATTCCAGGCGTTTGCCGAGCGCGCGCATGTTCGAGACCCACGGGGTCAGGTCGTGAAGCGTGCAGGTCATGCCCAGGTCACGACACGCACGGGCCTTGCTTTCCGCATACTTTCGCGCGGCCAGGTCAGCCGTCAGGAGCACCACAGCGAGGCCCGGAGAATCGTCTGGCATCTCGCGCGACACATGGTCGCGCAACGAAGCGCGCACGGCCCGGGCGACGCTCACACCATCGAGGAGGCCGTCACGAATGGGTGCAGGCGGGTTCAAGGCGCGTCATCCTCCCACAATCAAGCGTCGAGCCATCGTGAGAATCGGCCCGGCAACCGCAGGAAAGAAGAACCACAGCACGAGCAGACCAACCATTGACATCATCGGGTTGCGCATGGTTGCCTGCCAGCTTCGTGCAACGGACTCGGGCATGAGCAACGTGATGGCCGTGGCCCCGTCCAGGGGAGTGACCGGCATGAGGTTGAGAACGAACAGCAGCACATTCAGGGTAAAAAGAATCTCGAGCAGGAGCAGAAGCGTCTGACTCGGGTGGAAATTGAAGACCCCGACACTCAAGAAACGCAGCGCGAAACCGCCTAATAGTGCCAGGAGGAGGTTCGCAAGCGGCCCGGCAAGCGCCATCCAGGCCGCGCGTCGTGGATGACGAGACGCCCAGTGCGGATCGAACGGCGTGGACGCCCAGCCCATCATCATCGCACCTCCGCCACCGGCGGCTGACATGAGCCAGACCAGCCAGGGAATCACCACCATGCCAATGGGTTCCCGTCGTATGTGTGGCAACGGGTCAAGCGTCACCTGAGCGGTGGCGGTATCATCGCCCCCGAGGGCCGCAGTCAGGGCGTGCGCGGCCTCGTGAAAGACGGTTGAGAAAAGGAAGATCACGTACCACGCAATCCCCAGGGCAAAGGTACTGGCGTGCACAGAGCACCTCCGTGCACGCGAAGTTCAGCGGTGACAAAGCATGCTCCTGCGACAGGATGCTGGCGGCCGATGTAAAAGGATCTCGCTCAGGCGGAACAACGCGGCACGCGTTGCGTCTCTATGAGGTACGATGGCCTTTCAAGCGGCTTCCCCCTCACTCCACTCGCCCGGGTCGATAGTCGACACGCCCCGGCCGTCTTCGGCTGATCGCCACCCCTTTGACTCCGAGAAGCGCTCTTCAAGCGTGCGGCGAGCGCTACGTGTGGCGATTGGCCTTTTTCCATTTACCGCTGTCGGCCTCACCGTCATCGTCGCCTCGCTGGCCACGGGTTGGTATCAGGGCATCGGTCACCTCGATCTGGTCCTTTTAATGGTGAGTTTCTCAATCCTGGTGGTCACAGTGCTGCTCGCTGTTGCGGTCGTGGCTTCTGCAGTGCTGATAAACGGGCGGTTCCGGCGCAATTCATCTCGAACCGTCAGCGAATTCGAAGCAGACGTCCCGTCAGCAAGCGGATATCATGTCGAGCTTCCATACTGGCTGCCCTGCGTCGACGTCGGATGGCGCTGGGAGCCAGTCGCGGGAGCGTGCCCGGGCAAACTTGAACTGCGCACCGAACGCGACGAGACGAACGAGATCGTGACCGTGCCAGGACGAGGCATGTACAGGTCGGTGGTACGACGCATCGTTGTGCGAGACGTGCTGGACCTGTGCCGCGTTTCGTGGGTGACCAGCGAACCGGTGACGCTGCGTGTTCTCCCGCACCGGGGAAAACTCGAGCAACTCGTCCCCCTCCTGGGCTACGTAAGCGGAGAAGACATCTCCGACCCCTTTGGAGAACCCTGGGGTGACCGAGTAGACATGCGCCAGTACGCCGCCGGGGATTCCCCGCGAATGATCATGTGGAAGATCTACGCACGCTCAAGAAAAGTGATGGTCCGCATCAACGAGCGCGCGGTGGAGGCACGGCCACGCGGCTGCGGCTACCTCATTGCTCCCCCGGAGCACCTCACGGCGAAAACTTCGCGCCACCCGCTCGCGTTTCTTTCCCGCGTCTGGCGCAAGGCCAGAGTCCGGTCAGATGAAGCGTCCGCGGGCATCGCACGCGTTGTCCTCGAGGGACGCCTGCTTGGCGACGACTGGAAGTTCGGAGCGGACGGCGGAAGTGCAGCAGTCAGCGATCTCAGCGAAGCCCTCGACGCCGTCGCCCGAAGCGGCACCCCGGAGGTCACCGAATGCGGTCTGTCGGTTTTTCTGGAGCAGGTCGGACGCGAGGGCTTTGCCTACTGCGTGTTGTTCGCACCTCCGCAACCAGGCCCGTGGCTCGACGCCACGCTCGAGGCGTGCAGCCGTACCAGCCTGCGGATCCACGTCCTGATTGGTGTCGATGGTGTGGCCCCCGAACTCGAACGCGGCCAGAAAGCCGCACAGAAAATTCTGCGCCGCCTCACCCTTCGGAATGAAGCGCCTGACAGCCCGACGCGTGCGGAGCTTGCTGCCGTGGTAAGCACCCTGTCGCGCGTAACTCCCCAGATCCTGCTGGTGGACCGTCTCGCCGGACGCATCATCGGCAATCCGATGAACGTGCTCGCACAGCAGGCGTCAAGGAGGAACCCGGAGTGAAGGGTCTGTTCTGGCGGATCACGCCACTCTTCATCTGGTGTGGTGCAATCGTGGTTCTCGGCTCGCAGCTTGCGGTAAACGTAGCCCTGATAGCAGGGCTTGCCGGGTGCCTGGCCGGCTTCTGGGCCGGCGGACGCGTCGCGGCGTCTCGCGTGCGTCTGTGGTTGCCGTGGATGGTCGCGCTTCCAATCCAGGGGCTCGTCGCCCTGTTGTCGGATGCCCTGCGCAACGCCGACCTCGTTGCCAGGATTCTGGGGCCGTCCTCGGCCTACGACTTTTCCTCCGCCGTTTTCTGGTTCGCATCCGTCACCCTGTGGGTCGCCCTCCTCCAGGCGTCGAGTCGTCGCACCTCCCCGTTCGTCGTTCTGGAGGGTGCCGTACTGACGGTGATCGGCGCATCCCTGTTCGCCGCGCATCGGAACGGTTCCATCAACCGCCCCTTCTTCCTGGTGGATCCCCTGTGGGCCCGCGGTTACGATCCGCTTCCCGTATTTCTTGCGATCGGAGGGGCACTCGCAGCAATCGTCGTGGTGCTGCTGGCCAGCAAGAACACACCGTATACGCGAAAGCTGGTGGTGTTCGACGTTCTGTTGCTGGTCGGTCTGGTCCTCGCGCTCTTCGCATTCTTCCCGGTTGATCACATCAAGGACCTTCGAGACCTCGAAGGAGGCGGACGCAACAAGCATCTACAATCGTCGCCCGCTCCACTCCCGAGCGGCGCGCACGAATCGGGTGGCCACTCCCGCTCCGGCCAGAACCAGAACCCCTCGGACAACAACAATCCGCGCGACAGTGACTACGCCGGTCACAACGACCAACCAGAAGCGGTCGTTCTGCTCCACGACGACTATACTCCACCCGACGGCTATTACTACTTCCGTCAGAACGTGTTCTCATCATACAACGGAAAGCGCCTGGTCCACGACACCAGTGGACGATATGACCGAGACATCGCTGACGACTTTCCCACCACGACCACGACGCTCGCAGTGAATCCACTCAACCCCTCCCTGGTGCACGCCCTCCGCACCACAGTGGTGCTCATTCGTTCCCACTCGCGCCCGTTCGGTCTTATCACCGCCACATCGTATACCGCGGCGGACAACCCGGACCCCGCTCATTTTCAGCGCGCCTACAACGTCGTTTCGCAGGTCCTCACCGTCAGCCTCTCGGATCTGTTGGCGCTCCAGGTCGGGTCTCCGTCGTGGAACCCGCGAACGCTGGCACACTATACGAAAGCACCGACCGATCCACGCTACAGCGCTCTCGCGAAGACCGCGTGCGCCATCCTCCGACCAGCTCTGCGGAGCAATCCTCTGGCGAGGGCAGTCGCGTGCAAACTCTGGCTTGAGAAGAATGGCACCTACGATCTGCGCAACCACTACGAGGGCAGCTCCGACCCGGTGGGCGCATTCCTGTTTGGCAACCTCACGGGATACTGCGTATCGTTCGCACAGGCCGCGGCCATCCTGTACCGCACGGTTGGAGTCCCGGCCCGAGTCGGAACGGGTTACCTCATTGACGCCCGATTCCGCGGCAACGGGTCCGCGCTCCTGGTTCGGTCGTCCAACGCGCACGCGTGGCCCGAAATCTACCTGCAGGGAACTGGCTGGATTCCTCTCGACATCGCGCCATCGCACTCGTTGGTAAAGCCCGCGCCCCCGCCCGACAGTTCCCAGCAAGACATGTACGGCGACCTCGCGCGTAAGAAAGGCCACCGAGAGCCGACACCGCACGCCCTGGGCAACGGCGATCTGCATCGATTCGCGCGGGAAATGCTGTGGAAGGTGATGCGCCTGCTTCGGGTCGCATTCCTTCTGCTGCTCCTTTCAACGTACATCATCAAGGTCTCACGACGCCTCCAGGTCGCGACCTGCCGAGCGAGCGACCTGCCCCTGTACTCCTACCGCGCAATTCTGGACCGCCTGGCCGACCTCGGCCACATCCGACGCTACGGACAGACGCGAGAAGACTTCGCCAGTCAGAAACAGCACCTGTGTCCGAGCCTCCAGCCCCTCACGGAACTTCACCTCGAGTGGTCACTTGGAAGCCAGGAGCGTACAGACCCGCCCGACGAAATCAAAAGGCTTCACGCCCGCGCTCTTCGCGAAATTCGCGAACGCACGACGCTCAGACAACGCCTCCTCGCATTCCTGAACCCGGTCGGGTGGTGGCGGGTCCGATGAGCAAGATTCAGGAGAAAGCACCGAAATGAGCCTGCCGTTCCAGACGTCCGCCTCGGGCCCGACACCTGACGCGCCTGCGTCCTCCCCTTCCGATCTCAGCGCTGCACGCGCTGGCGAGAATGTTCGATCAGCCCCTCCAACCGGGGGGTCGCATCCCCTCGACCTCGCATACAGCGTCTTGAAGCGACTTCAAGGTCGCCTGCGTGCCCAGATCAAAGGCCGAGACGACGTCATCGAACTCATCCTGGTGGCGTTGCTCTCAGACGGACACATCCTGCTCGAGGACTATCCGGGGTCTGGCAAGACCACCCTTGCAAAAGCCCTGGGTGACGCCATTGTCGATGACCTCCCAGACGACGAGATTGCCGGCTTCCGACGCGTCCAGTTCACCCCGGACCTGCTCCCCTCCGACATCACCGGCGTCAACGTCTTCGACACAGATTCAGGCTCGTTCCATTTCCGCCGCGGCCCCATCTTCGCCTACATCGTGCTGGGCGACGAAATCAACCGCACCTCGCCAAAAGTCCAGGCCGCAATGCTGGAAGCCATGGCCGAAAAACAGGTCACGGTCGACAACGTCTCCTATCCTCTCAACCCTCTCTTTCTCGTCATTGCAACCCAGAATCCCCG
>JAJXVI010000110.1 GCA_021782195.1 bacterium
CAAACCCGGGCCTCTGGGGGGCCTGGGTTACGGAAGCGGTGGATGCCCCGACCATAAGCGACGACAATCGCGTCTGCCAGGCACGAATCTACTGCGCAACCGCGATGAGGAGGTGCGCCCGCCGCGACTCCAGGGCAGTGGCCTTCTGATTGGTCTCCACCTTGCGAAACAGCCAGATTGCAGGCAGGCCCAGCTCCTCTTCCAGGGCCAGACGTGCAAGCGCCGCACCGGTCTGTTCCGACACACTGTCATCGCGATCTGCAAGCCGGTGAAGCAGTTCATACTCTACAATGCTGCGCTCCGTGGCATCTCCCACGCACGGACGCGTGCACAGAAGGCGACAGCCAATCGCCCGCACCTTCGGGTTTTCCGCGTCGCACAGATGCAGCAACTGGTTACGAAGGGTCGCGCGAAACAGATAGCTCTTATAGGATTTGTGGAACGTGCGGGATTCCGTCAGATCGGTGACGCAGAGTTCATAGACAAGAGACAGCGCCGCAAACTCAAGGACTTCGTCGTCCTGTAGTCCGCCCGTTAGCGGCTCGAAGACCCTCAACTCGAGCACGGGAGACTCCAGACTGAGAAACTGGGAGATCAGGGTCTCAAGGGTACGCGTCTCGACGACCTGGCGCAACATCTGCTGCACCCGAGCCGATGCCAGTTTCTGGCGCAGGGTCTGCAGACCACGCCCTTCGATCACAACCCCTTCCGCTTCTCGGTGAGAAAGCGAGATCACAAGACCTGCCCGCAACATTTCAAGCTTGCGCACGTCACTGGCGCCAGCAGTCGCGCCCACGTGACGATCGAGGGTCATCTCGGCGAGCGTCGATGGCAAGGACGCCACAGACGGGAACTGTACTGCCAGTCCGGCATCTCGCATCACCCCGCCGGAAGACGGAGGAGACTGCGGATCAAAGAAATGCAGGCTATTCCGATGATCCTTGCAGATAAGCGGCGAACGCCCGCGGTCGGCACCCGCCTGCAGCGGCACGAGCCGCCCCAGAACCGTGCCCTGGAAGTGATACACCCGGAACCCGTCGATGAACGAGAGGAGGCTCCGGGTCGACGTCTCCGTGCCTTCCCCTGACGCGACGGTTTCCTGGTCGAGAATGGCTGGAGTCAACTGCTTCCACATCCGCCGCCTATCGAGGTCAGACTGGAAGCAGGCGTAGAATGCATTCCCAAGTTTCAGGAACAGCCGCACCTCCCGCTCAGTCATGCGCTCCAGAAGCGAGGTGTGCAGCAACACGTCTCCCCCAGGCTGCCAGCCTTCCGGGACCCGCATCACCTTCTCGGCACTGGACAGATAGCGGTACGTGGTGGAGGAACCGTCAACAGGCACCAGCGACTGTATGATACCCCCGGGAGAGAGATCAAACAGCCCCGCAAAAAACGGCAACCGGCTCCGCTGCGCCACGGTCAGCGTGAATCCGATGAGATCGAGGTCGAACGCGGTGGCCACTGCCTGCATTGCATACGGGCCCACGGTCAGGGTTCGCCGCGCCTCGAGCCACCCGACAAAGCGCTCCTCGGAAAGCGTCCCGGACTCTACTTCGGCGTACAGGCAGAACGCCGACATGGTACCAGGGTCCACTTTACGTCCGAATGCAGCGGCGAGCTCCACCAGCGCAACCACTCCGAGCAACGGCGTCGGAGATGCATCACTGCGCGAACTCCAGAGTGTGGTAAGCACCTCGACACGCGGACTCGGGGTCTCGCGCACCAGGTTCATCAGAACACCGAGAATCTCCCGGGGTCTGGCCATTCGTTCCACGACTGCGTGCATCGCGCGAACCATGGCCTGGACCGGACCTCCCCCGATCTCGAGGAAGGCCGCACCAGTACTCTCGACGCGCTCTTTCCACTCAGCCGGTCGTAAGTCAAGACCAAAGTGCCTCGCGACCATCCGAAGCGCCTGGAATGAAGCCGGCAGCGTCCCCTTTCCGCGCGCAAACGCCTCAATGGCACCCGGCGTGATCACCTGGGCCTCGATGTCAAGGAGCAGACACAGTGCGGCAACAAGCGAAGGGTTGGGTGCAACCCGGTCGAGTTCGCGAGTCAGGAACTCCGACAGCAGGATCACCGGCGGCGAGGCGAGCGAGCTACGCCCAGGAAGGTTCTGCCGGATCTGCGCGATGATTGCCTGGGTACGAGGGCTCAGCGCTGCGCCAAGGTCCTCCGCCACGCTCAGCGCGTCGCGCCGATCCTTCAATGTGGCGCGCAGGACCGCACCGAGCTGAGCGACCGTCGGAGGCGTGTAGACCGACTCCACGCTGTTGTCACGGGGCTGAAAGTCAAGAATCTCGAGGCCGCTCGGACATTCGAACTTGTAGAGAACGCGGGTTTTCTCGTCGCCAAACACAAAGCGCAGGGCGAGCGTCCCGTCCGGCGACGCGACAACCGATGCCTCGGTCAGGGGCCACTGCCGTTCCGAGTCGTCCTTGCAGAAGAGCAGAACGATGCGCGCGGCATTGCCCCCGACCTCAATGGGGATCTCAATACGGGTGGTGGGCAACTTGTCTTCGGAGAGCGAGCGAGAAATGTTGAGGTTGCCTGCCAGGTATGCGTTCAGGCTGAAGAACCGCATACGCGGCGCAGTGCAGAGGAACTCAAGTTTCTCCGCACTGCGCGTGATATCAAGCCGAGCCTGTGGAGACGAAGCGCTTTCGGCAAGCGTGCCACCGCCAACACGTCGACGACCACGACCGGTCAATTCCTGGCCAATGAACTCTCGAAAGGACATCTTGCCGTCAGGCACTGCTCGTTGACCTCTCCGGCCCCCGGTGGACTACGGGCGCCCGTAGCCAAAGCGCGCGTGGAGACTCACCGGCCGTTCACACGCACAGACGCGAAAACGGTCACAGGTAGCGCCAGCGCAGACGTAATGCATGGCTTACAAGCCGTGGAAACCCGTGTAGATATTTCACTCTGTCACAGGTCAATTCCTTCGCGCCCATGACCCGCAACCAGAGCATCCGGTGGCAGGCGGGTCAGACAGTCGCCCGCCGCGTATGCACCAGCGACGCCACGAAGGCCCGGTCACGCTGCAAAACAGACGCGATTACGCCCCTTCTCCTTGGCTTCATACATTGCACGGTCCGCTTTCTCCACGAGTTCCTTGGAAGTGTCGGCATCTTCTGGAAACGATGCGACGCCGCCGCTCACCGTGATGTGCACGATCTGGGAGCCCAGCACGAATTCGTAGCTCTCAACGGTTTCTCGGAGACGCTCCGCGACGACAACGGCCCCGATACGATTGGTGCGTGGCATGGTGATGGTAAACTCGTCACCACCGTATCGACACAGCACATCCTCAGGACGCGCAACTTCCTTGATAAGCCCACCGAGCTGCTTGAGCAGAGCGTCTCCCTGCGGGTGACCGTATGTATCGTTGACCTTCTTGAAGAAGTCCACGTCGATGATCATGAGCGACATCGGCTCCTTCGCGTTGCGGACGGTCACGATGTCCCTCGCAAGATGCTCCTGGAAGTATCCGTGGGTGTAGAGTCCACTCAACGAGTCGGTGATGGCCAGCGCAGCTGTCGTCTTGTGCAACTGAAGATTTCGGACAGCCAGTGCGGCCTGGTTTGCCAGCAGCGTCAACAGACGAAGGTGGCTATCCTGGTAGATGCCGGTTCGAGAATGCGATACGAAGATTGCGCCAAGAGCGCGGTCCTCAAACAACAACGGGACAACCATCGCGGCGTGGAGCGCGGGGTCCTTGCGAATCGCGTCTTCCTCATCGCACTTCTGGAAGTCGGCAAGCAGCACGCCGTGACGCGTTCGAATTGCCTGCCCGACAACCGACCGCTTCGAATCATAGTTGAAGTCGGTGAAGGCGTCCGGGACCGACGTGGAGCTGTGCGCGGCGCGCAAGAGTGACTCCTTGTCGTGGTCAAGGTCTCGCACGAAGATGACACACGACGTACAGTGGAACATCTTCTTGACGTTCTGCGCGACGACGCTGAGAATCTTCTCCTCCGACACTGAAGTCCCCAGTTCCTGATTGGTCTCAACCACCGAGACAAGCGTCTGGGTCTGCTCAATCTGTCGAGAGAAGAACTCGTGCACGAATCCGGCCACAACTGCAAGCGCGACATATGCAAAGTACCATGTCACGAACGGTTGCGTGACGATTCCTGCCTCGTGCGACTTGACTATCGCCAGTACTGGATACAGCACGGTCATGAGTGCCGCAGCGACGATCCCGACCATGGAGCTGATGAAAAAGGCCTGCACAATCGGCAGAGCAAAGAGCAGGGCTGCAAACAGCGTCTTCTCCTGGAGCACGAACAGTACACCGAGCGCAGTGTCGACCCCACACAGCACCGGCGGCACCCACGAGGCGTTCACAGTCAGCAACAGGAAGGTCGCGACCACGGACCACACGCCCAGCAACCCGATAATCGGAGCCACGGACGTGCCCGCCGGCGCCAGAAGCGCGGCACCAGGAATTTTCAGCGCACCCAGGCTCTCGTAGAGGGCAGCACCCCGAACCAGGTCCAGACCCAGGACCAGGAACAGCACCCATCTCCAGGCCACCAGAATACGTACGAGACGCCTCTCATAATCGACCATTCCGCTCTCCTCTCACCTTTCCGAGGGCAGGATTCCTGTGAAGTTTACGTCATCCCATCAACAATCCTGCACGTCTTGCACGCTCGCGGCGGTGCAAGTTGTGGGACAGCGCTGCACCGTTACACACGTGCGCGCCCACGGTCTTCACGGGCGCACGCGACCACGCGCAACCACGCCGACCCGTCAGCGGACGGCGATCATCCTTCCGCGGGGACGCGTATCGCCTCCCACCGCGGGCACGGCGGGCGGGAATCGCGGTCGGGGAGGTCGGACACGGGAGGCGCCATCAGGAAGTCCTCGCGCGTGGTCACCCCAAATGCATCGCAATGAAACACCACATACTCCGTATCGATGATCTGCTCGAACTCCCGACGTTGTTCAACAACCCGAAGGTGTCGGCAGGTCGCACAGATCCGAAATGAATCACGCACGAGGCCCTCTCGTGTCCACGGCCGGGTCCAGGCAGGCAGGTCTGCGCGCAAAGCGACTTTCAAAGGGGGACGGGCACGGGCTCGGACAGGTCCCCGCACTCCCCGACCTCTCGCGGACGCGACGCGCCCGAAGCGTCCCCGCACTCCCCGACCTCTCGCGGACGCGACGCGCCCGAAGCGTCCCCGCACACCCCGACCTCACGCGGACGCTCTCGCGGGAGCCATCACCCCGTCCAGAACCTGCTGGGCGATCGGATGATAGGTGGCGCGGTACCGATCGTAGATGCGAACCGCGTCAAACTTCGTCGCTTCGGTCGACACGAGCGCCTGATAGAGCGGCTTGAGGAATTTCATTCGCCCGACTTCACCAAGGGCTCGTTCAACGCGGGGCAGCACGTCGACGTAGCCGCTTCGAATCGCAAGGGCAAGCCAGGTAAACAGAATCTCGGGGTTCGCAACATCCGTGAGGGGGAAGCGCTCGTCAAGTATCGCGCACACTCCACGGGGAAGCGGTCGGGGCAGGCGCTCCAGGAAGAGCTGCCACTCGGAGACCGACCAGTCTCCAACCGCCGCAGCCTCGGGCACGCAATCCTCCATCGCTTCGGAGGCACTGGCGGTGAAGCGTTTGACGTGAACGGACACGTCGTCCAGGCGACGCGAACGAGGAATCGGGGCGGTCGAGGGTACGCCTTCCCCCTCAAGCCACGCATGGGCATCGACCGAGTCCAGAAGGTCGCCCAGTTCCTTACTGGCAGTCTCCAGGAACTGATCTGTCGTGATAGAGCAGAAGCGCCAGGTGCGCAGGTAGTGACGCAGAAACGCGTCAAAACGATCGCGACCCGCCGCGCGTTCAAGCGCGCAGAGAAACAGGTAGCCTTTCTCGTAGGGAACAATGGAATAGGTCTCGTCAGGATCGATTCCCGAGAGATGGGTACGCAGACGCGTCAGGGCAGGAGAATTCTTGAACTCGGCGACCGTGGCCTGCAGTTCCTGCCAGCCAACAGCGGCGTGCAGGGCCGCGAGGTCTGGGCCCTCGAGAAGTTCAAGGATCCGTCTTTCCGCATAGACCGTGAACCCTTCGTTTAGCCAGAAATGTTCCTGGTTGGCGTTGGATACGAGGTTACCGGTCCAGGAGTGGGCCAGTTCGTGCGCCACCACGTTCACCAGCGACCGGTCTCCGGCAAGCAGGGTCGGCGTGATGAAGGTCAGGCACGGGTTCTCCATCCCCCCGTACGGGAACGATGAAGGCATCGTCAGGATGTCGAAGCGGCCCCAGTCGTACGGTCCGAAGAGGCCTTCGGCCGCTGTGAGCATGGCGTCGACGTGCGCGAATTCCCACGAAGCCCGCTCAACCACGCGTGGCTCCGCCCACACGCGTGAGCGTGGTCCAACGTCTCTCGCTACGAGATCTCCCACGGCGAAGGCAAAAAGATAGGGCGGGATGGGGTCGCGCATCGCATACTCTTCCGATGCGGTATCGGCATCCTCCACGCGTCGCACGAAAGACGCCGCCATCAGCGCTCGCAAACTTGCAGGAACCGTCAGGGTGGCCTCATAGGTGATGCGAATGCGAGGGGTGTCCTGCAACGGGACGACCGACCGGGCGTGTACGGCCTGACACTGGCTGAACAGGAAGGGATGCACGCCAGAGGTCTGGGCGGGTTCAAGCCACTGCAACGCAGAACTGTTCGGACTGGTACGATAGGAAACCGTCACGCGATCCGTTGGCGCGGAGACATCGAGGTGCAGACGCGTCCCCAGGATGGCATCCGGCTCGCCGAGTTGATAGGCGATCGGTCGGTCGCCTGCGTCACACACCGACAGGATGTGAAGGGCGCGCGTATCCAGGTCAATGGGGCCCGTCACGTGCTCGCGAAAATGCAGCGTCGCTTCGGCGCGAAGCGTGCGAGTCTGGAAATCGACAGTGGTCCGCCACTGGAGATGATGGGCTGAGGGTTGGTCGCTGTCGTTGTAGGAATGCGGATCAAGACGGGCCATGACAAACCTCCTGGAGTCCCGGTCTCGGGGACCACTGCCCCAGACGGATGCAACGTCGCGCAATTCTTCGCACGCTCGCCAGTACCTGCGTGATCGGAGTGTGCATCCGGCCCGTGGTGGGAGCGGGGCGCGACAACTGGAGCGTACGATACTTTCGTGCAGGAAGAGTCTGCACGGAGAACGTGATGAGGGGCAAAAGCTGCAAGCGACCGGCAGGGCATCCGAAACGAGACTTTGAATCAAACGCTTGCTGGACGGCACACTCCCCGTCCAGCCCACTGAGGGCGTGAGTTCCAGCGTGTCACTCGTTACTTTCAGACAC
>JAJXVI010000111.1 GCA_021782195.1 bacterium
CCCTCCGTCGGTAAGCCAGGACTGTCGCTGCTTGTAGTCAACCTCGTAGTCCTCACCGGGCTTGAGGTCTTTCACGATCTCTGCGAACCGCTGATAGGCGGACGTTGCCGGCTCGCTTACATCAGAGAGGATAAGTGGCGTGCGCGCCTCATCGATGAGAATTTCGTCAACCTCGTCGATCAGCGCAAAATTCGGCTCGCGACACACCGCGTCTTCAGGGCGCCGCCCCATCTGGTCACGCAGATAGTCGAAACCCAGCGAATAGTTGGTCGCGTAGGTGATGTCTGCGTTGTAGGCAGCCCGTTTTTCTTCGGTCTTGAGCGGGTCTTCGGGCACCACGCCGACACTGAGGCCGAGCCAGTTGTACAGCTTGCCCATGCTGTGTGCGTCACGCTCCGCGAGCGTCTGGTTGACGGTCACCACGTGCACGCCCTTGCCCCCGAGCGCCTGCAGATAGACGGGCATCGTAGCGGTAAGGGTCTTGCCTTCGCCCGTGCCCATCTCCGCAATCTCACCCCTGCTCATTGCAATGCCACCCAGCACCTGCACGTCGAAGGGACGCATCCCCATGACGCGACGGGAGGACTCCCGCACCACGGCGTAGGCCTCTGGGAGAACTGAGTCCAACGACTCCCCACCGGCGATGCGCGCTTTGAACTGCGCGGTCATGCCTTTCAGTTCGCCGTCACTCATCGCCTTGAAGCGTGGCTCAAGCGCATTGATGGCCTCAAGCGTGGGGGACAACCGTACCGTATCATCGCCTTTGCCCACGACAGAGAGAAGGGAGTTACCAACCACGTGCGCCGCGTGCGCCACGCGATGCGCGAAGGATGGGGCGAACGCCGAAGGTCCTGCGGACGCGGACGTCCCCCCGTTCGCAGCGCTCTCCGCGGACACGGCCGGAGACGTCTCCGGGGACACGGACTGGGACGCTCCCGCGGCGGACACGGACTGGGACGCTTCCGCGATCGACGCACCAGGGCCAGCGTCGGAAAAGCTGGGACGACGCTGGGCAAGGTGCGTGGTCACGGAAGCCAGGACCTTCGCATACGCCTCGGGCCCCTCGGCACTTGCGCGGGTCAGTTCACGTTCCGCACCGACGAAATCCGGATTGTAGTAGCGCTGTTCTCCGCTCTGTCCGGCGAACAGACGGTCAAGGTCTCCTCGCACACGGTCATTGTCGAACCCGCCTTGAGTCGGTGCGGAAGAAGCGCCTGAAGGAGCATCACCTGATGCGGGAGTCGCAAGCGACTGTCCCGCACGAGCCTGTGCGGCGGCGCGATGAAGGTCGGCGAGCGTCCAGGAGTGGTCGTCACCAAGCAGAAGGGAAGGCGCCCCGGACACGCTGCGCCCTCTCGAAGGCCCTGAAGGAACTTCCCCTGACTGCAACGCACACTCGAAGGCTTCGGCGGGCGCATCGGCAGTGGCCACTTCCGAAGATACCGGAGAATCGTCAGGCGCGAGTTGCGGCGCTACTGATTCAAAATGGTCAGAAGGAAGAGGAAGCGGGGTGGCTGGTTCCTCGGTCCCGGGACGTGGCGCCGTCGCACTTGCAAGCAATGGCAGTCTCGACGCTCCACCACCCGACTCTCTCACCCGATCCATGCTGGGTTGCCTCCCACCTCGCACGTGTCCGCAGCACAGGCGTGTGCGCGTCTTCAATGCTCACTTCCACCGGTGACCGTCGCATACGGGCACACAGTAACCGAATTATAGCACGACGGGCGGGCGCATGCCGGTTAACGAGGTGTAACAATCCGGCCAGCCCTCACGAACCGTGAGACGGACCCAGTGCGACCACGTGCAGCGCCCGGCCAGCGCAACACCCGAAATGCCGAGGCGTACGAGCTCAGCGCCGCCCGTGACACTTCTTGTACTTTACTCCGCTCCCGCACGAACAGGGGTCATTACGTCCCACTTTGGGTTGCTCACGCACCATTGTCTTCGGCTTTACCAGTTCTCCATCACTGAAGTACCAGCGCCCCTCGATCTTTCGAAACGTCGCACGCTCGTGGTGACGGGCTGACTGCCCACCCATGCGGTATTTTGCAACGAACTCGACCACCCCGTCGGTGTCTTCCGACCCGCCCCGCTCGCTGGCCAGCACATCGAATCCGTCCCATTTCGACTCTTGAGACCATTTCTCCACGAAGGAGCGGTCCTGACTGCCCACAGTCTCGGGATCGTGCGTCTCCATGATGTAGTCGACGTTTCCGAGCACGAAGGCCGCATAACGCGAACGCATCAACTGTTCAGCTGACTCGGGCCGCTGCTCTCCCGACAGAAAACGGCCACAGCACTCCTCGGTACCGGGCTCGAGACCACAGACACAGGGCATCTTCAATCCTCCGGGTTCAATACGGACCGCCATCTGTGCGATCCGGGTCCCCATCGACGCGTCGGCGAGCCCTCCAGTAGAGCCGGCCATTCGACGCCTCATCCGGACCGCCATGTTTCCGCGTCAGAAGTCAGGTCCCTCCCGCGTTGGAATGGGCGCTGCAGGCTATCGTCTCGGCAGCCCGCATACGCGAGGGGCGCTCCCTCACAGTGGGGTGCGCCACGTTCCGGTATCCGCACCCATCATTCCTGGCAACCACCCGCTCGGAGACAGGCAACGTCGCCGTGGGGGTAGCCGTGCAGGCTTCCCTGGCGTCCCTTTACCGGTCAGTGCGGCGGCGTCCTTTCTGGCGCAGCGGCAACTCGATGATGAAGCTCGTGCCCTCACCCACCTTGCTCTCCACGCGAATCGTACCGTGGTGAGCGTCCACGATTTCCTTCACGATGGCAAGACCGATGCCGCTCCCACCCGACTTGCGTCCCCCCTTCTCGCTACCACGAAAGAATCGCTCAAACAGGAACGGCACCTCGTCGGCCGGAATGCCAGGACCCGAGTCACCCACCGTGAGCACAAGATGCTCGGGCGTCGCCTCCGCTTTCAGACAGACCCGCGTCTGGGGAGGCGAGTACTTGAAGGCGTTGTCAACGAGGTTGATGACGACCTCCTTGAAACGATCTGCGTCGGCCAGAAGCACGGGGAGCGTCGACGGAGTGTCGAACTTCAACAGCACGTCATACTTGGCGGCCTGTGGAAGAAGTTGCCGATAGGTCTCCTTGAGAACGTCGAGCGGGTCGCAGAAGCTGAGATTCATCTGGGTACGCTTGCTTCGCAAGCGTGCTAGATTGAGCACATCGTCCACGAGACGAGCGAGCCGGTCGCTCTCGCGATCGATGTAGTCGAGGTATCGCTTCCACTCGCCGGTGATTCCGGGGCTCTTCAGCAGCGTCACCACGAACCCCTTGATGATGGTCAGGGGCGTCTTGAGCTCGTGAGAGACATTCCCGAGAAACTGGTTGCGTGCAATCTCGAGCTGCCGAAGACTCGTAATATCGCGAAACAGCACGAGCGCTTCCGCTTCCTCGTCAGAGGTGAGACGCCCGTGACTGGTCCCGATCGGAATTGCGTTGACGTTGAACTCCTTCTCCCCAAGCTGCATCTCGCGAGTCACCACGTCTCCTGATGTGAGACACGCTTTCACCAGTTCGCCGACATTGTTCGGCCTGGTCACGGCAAACAGGTTGTTTCCCACCAGACGAGACATGAAAATGCTACGCGTCGCAGGTTCCGGAACGACCGGCCCCTCGTCAGGGTCGCCGGGCTCTGCCGCCTCTTCGGGAGCTTGCACCCCAACCGTTGACTCGGAAGGCTCGTTGGCATCTGACGACGGACCGACGGTGACCTCGATAGAGCGCCGGTACGCTCCGTAGTCCGCAATGATGCGCCCGGCAACCGAGTTCGCGAACGTCACGATACCCCCGGCACGAACCGTCACCACCCCGTCGACCATCGACGATAAAATGGCGTCAAGCTTGTTCTTCTCTGCCGTCACGCTGTCGATATTGCGCTGAATCTCCTCGGCCAGTGAGTTGATGGTGCGCCCCAGTTCACCGATCTCGTCTTCCGCTTCCACGGGCGCACGCACCCCCAGGTTCCCACTGGCAAGCCCCGCCGCAACCTCTCGAACCCGCGCAACCGGGCGAAGCACGCGACGACTCAGGAACGCAGCCAAAAGCATGGCAAGGGCTGTGAGGACGCCTCCCACGGCGGCAAATGAGAGTTGCAGACGGCGTAGATCGCGATGCATGTCGGGCCATCCAAGCTCACAGTCAAGGTACCCCACGACCTTTCCACGCACCAACAGCGGTCGGCTCAGGTGCAGGCCGCGAGCGGTCTTCCAGAACGTGCCTGACGGGGCCCCCATCGCATGACGTGCAATCTCCGACACACCCTCACTCGCGCGACGCCCCTCACTCGTCGACACGCATTCCCGTCCACGGGCATCAAACAGGGTCATCAGCGCGGAGTCCTTCGCTCCTCTTGCCTGACACCATCGGTTGAGCATGTCAAGCGGCACACGACCGCCCACGGCGTCTACGACCGCCTGGGCATCCTGGACACACGCCGCCAGCCGCTGCTGTCGGCCCTTCACCGCGTTGAGCACAAGCACGGAGAAGAAAATGCTGCCCACGAGGGCCAGGGTCAGCATGATGAGCAAGAAGTAGGAGGCGAAAAGACGAACCCGAATCCCGTTGAGCATCCCGAACGTATTCCTTCACTCGCGCTCTTGCTTCCTTTACTCTCGGTCGGGTTTCTGATATAACGCATTGGGCGCCGCAAAGCCTGGGACACGGCCAACCCGCACTATCCGCATGGAGTTGATTCGTGGAACTGCGCCGTCTGGGACGCACCGAAATGAAGGTCTCAACCGTCAGCCTGGGTGGCATGGGCGTCATCTCCAAGCATCACAAGACGCTCGACGATGCAACCCGTGTGATCCACACTGCGCTGGACCGAGGCATCAACCTCGTTGAAACCGCCCGCGGTTACTTCGACTCCGAGAAGATCATCGGCGAGGTCATGAAGACTCGTCGGCACGAGACCTATCTCGCAAGCAAGTCGTACCTGCGCTCGTCGAAACGTTGCGAGCAACAGATCATCGAAAGTCTCACAAACTTCGGCACGAAGAAGATCGACCTCTACCAGATTCACCACGTGCAGTACGAGTACGAACTCGAACAGGTACTTGGCAAGGGTGGCGCGATGGAGGCCATTCGCAGCTACCAGCGCCAGGGGCTCATCGACCACGTGGGCATCACCTCCCATCACCCGCGCATCCTTGCCCAGGCGCTCGAAACCGACGCCTTCGACGTGGTTCAGTTTCCCTTCTCGGTGGTGGAGCGTGATCACTACAAGGAACTCGAACCCATTGCGCGACGGCGTGACATCGGCATCATCGCCATGAAGGTACTCAGTGGTGGCAACCTTCAGAACGTGTCCACCGCCATCAAGTACGTGCTCAGCCACGACATCAGCACCGCGGTCCTCGGAGCGAGCAACGTGGAACAGGTTCTTGCCGACTGTGAGGCCGCCGACTCATTCACCCAGTTGACCGACGAAGAAAAAGACCAGCTGGCCGAGGAAGCCGACCGGCTTCCGGAGAATTTCTGTCGACGATGTCGCTATTGCGAGCCGGTCTGCCCGGCCGAAATTCCGATTTCCGACATCTTCCGCGTCGAAAACTACCTGATACTCAACGCAACCTACGCGCGCAACGAGTATCGCACGTTCAAGGCCAACTCGACGCACTGCATTGAGTGCGGCGAGTGCGAAAACATCTGTCCCTACGACCTGCCCGTCGTAGACGACCTGAGGCGTGCCCACTCCCGACTCAACAAAGGACGTCTGGAAGATCTGGCCGTGAACACCCTGCGCAAGGTTCGCCTCTATGACGTGGCACGCAAACTGTACTTCGACCTCGGCGGCAATCTGCCGGAACGATAAAGGAGGCTGGATGGCTGCACCCGCGGTCACACCCCTTTGGGGTGGCAATGAGACTCTCGCGGTCAAGCGGGCTACCCTGGCGTTGATTTCGTTGTACGACATCGAAAACAACGCCACGCGAATGCTTGCCGCAAGTGCACGCCAGGCAGGCCACCGGGTCATCGAGATCTTCTTCAAGGACTGGGTCAACAACCACTTCATCCCACCTTCAGCGTGGGAGTTCGAAGCACTGGTCGACCTTCTCAAAGCCCACCAGGTGAGCATGGCCGCGCTCAGCGTGCGAGCCTCCGCCTACCATCAGGTCGCCACTCGCCTCACCCGTGTGATCCAGGAGCGGGTCTCGATTCCCGTCCTGTGGGGCGGAACCCACGTGATCCTGGTTCCCCAGCGGTGCATCGAGGTCGCCGACGCGGTCTGCGTGGGTGAGGGCGACTACACGATCATTCGCACGCTCGACGCGGTCGCCGACAGACGTCCCCTTCACGAGATTGGCAACCTGTGGATCCGGGAAGGCTCGGAAATCCGACGCAATCCCGTGGAAAACCTCGTGACCAGCCTCGACGCGCTCCCGTTCCGAGACTACACCAGCCCGGACAAGTTCTGGATCCACGGACGAAAAGTCGTTTCCGGCGATCCGATGGTCAGCGATCCCGTGTTCCAGATCATGTGCTCGCGTGGCTGTGTCTTCAAGTGTTCCTACTGCTACAACAGCCAGCTCGCAACGGAGGTATTCAAGGGCAAGGGAAAATACTATCGCTATCGGTCGGTCAGCAACGTCATTGAAGAGATCAACCGAAACCGCGAAGTCTTTTCCCAGATGAAACGAATCAAGTTTGATGATGAAGTCTTTCCGCTCGCGAGAGAGTGGGTCGAGGAGTTTCTTGACCGCTATCCACGCGAAGTCGGTCTCCCTTTCGAAGCGTTCATCGAACCGAAGCTTGTGGAACCCGACCTGTTCCGCCAGCTGCGCAAGAGCGGCCTGTCAGTGCTCTACATGGGGGTACAGAACACCCACCGCGTCAACGAGGAGATTTACGACCGATACGTTCCGGAAAGCAAGATCGTGGAATCCGTACGCCTGTTCTCAGAAATCGGACTTGACTGGCGTGTCCAGATCATCGTAGACGACCCGCTGTCGACCGCCGAGGACAAGGAGCGCCTCTTCGACTTTCTCCTGTCGTTCCCGCGCCCGTTTGAACTCTACCTGTTTTCCGTGGTGATTTTCCCAAACACCGCGCTCGAGCGAAAGCTGAAGGCGGCAGGCCTCATCACCGACCGTGACGTGGAAGGTGAGAACACCAAGACATTCCAACAGATGCGGGTCAGTCTCAACTGGCCCCGCAAGCCGGTGGACACTTTCTG
>JAJXVI010000112.1:0-1823 GCA_021782195.1 bacterium
TTTTTTATCAGTTTCAGCATTTGCAACACCGCGGAAAGAAGTGATCATACCAGAAATGGTACCCAGTAGTCCCGATAGCACTGAAACGTTACCCGTTACTGCTAAGAATGGCGCCCAGCCTTCAATGCGTGGCATTTCTCGTAGCGCTACGGCGTCCATTGCCACTTGAATTTCTTCATCTGGTCGCTTATTAAGAGCTTGCACAAGTCCAGCTTTTACTGTGTTGGTTAACGGTCCTGGCCTCGAATCACAAAGTCTGCAAGAATCTTGACATGCCGCTCCAACATGCAAGCGGACGAGTGTTGAAGTCGATGGCGCGACCAGGCGACCGACAATCCTATACCGACCTCTGCGCCCGTCTGCGCGCAGCCATACCGGGCCTCGCCCTGCGGACCACTTTCATCGTAGGCTACCCGGGAGAAACGGAAGACGACTTCGAGGAACTGCTTGCCTTCATGCGCGAAGTGCGCTTTGAACGCGTGGGCGTTTTCCAGTACAGCCGCGAAGAAGGCACTCCCGCGGCCGCGCTTCCTCGCAAAGTTCCTCCAGGGGTGGTCAAACGTCGCCACCGTCGCGCTTACGAGTGCCAGCAGAAAATCTCTCACGCTTCCAACGCCGCACTCATCGGAAGCGTCATGCGCGTGCTCGTCGACAGTGAGATTCCGGTCCTGAACGCTCCTCCGGGTGCTGACGAGACGCAGATCCGCGAACCACTGATGCAGGATATTCGAGAAACCTCGTCGCGCCGCCGGACCATTGCCGGAGCCCGCAATCGAGCTCCGGCAATGGCAGGAACACTGCACTCAACGGTGAATCCAGTCTATGGTTCACGTTATCTGGGCCGTTCCGAGGCTGACGCGCCGGAGATTGACGGCATGGTGTTTATCAACGGGTCCGAGGTCAATGTTGGCGAGTTCAGCGATGTCCGGATCATCGGAGCCCATCCATACTACCTGGTGGGGCGTCCGGAGCGTGTGTCCGTAAAGGCTATGCCCTGAGGTGTCGCGAGATGGAAGAAGAAATCGGCCGGGCTCCGGAATCAGGCAAGGTCATTCAGCTCTTCCCCTATCAGAAGGCTCATTCATTCGACAGTCATCTGCAGATGGGACGACTCTA
Organism: bacterium; assembly: GCA_021782195.1. Taxonomy (GTDB): domain Bacteria; phylum Vulcanimicrobiota; class Xenobia; order RGZZ01; family RGZZ01; genus JAJXVI01. The sequence goes on from JAJXVI010000112.1 coordinate 1,117, forward strand.
CCGCGAAAAAGGGCAACTCGAAGACGCCATCCGCGAGTGGCTGCGGGCCGCTTCATTTGATCGCGAACACGCGGAAGTGCGACTTGATCTCGGTGTGGCCTATGCCGAGTCCGGCGACCTCGACCGAGCAATCCACTATTTCAAGCATGCGCTTGAACTGGGTCCGGCGTGTGAAGAATCGCTTTTCTACCTCGGCCTTGCCTACTTCCAGAAGAGCGAGTTTGCAACGGCGGTAAAGTACTGGCAGGAGGCACTCCAGTTCAACCCTGACGACTGGGAATTGCGCCTTTCCCTGGCCGAGGCCTTCGTGGAGCAGGGCAAGTACAAGAAGGCGCTTGCGCAGCTCGAGAAAATCCTCAAGGTCAACCCGTATCACCTCGATGCCCGGAATCTGCGCGGGGTGATTCAGCTCTCAATGGGCGATCTGCACGCTGCAGTCGATGAATTGCGAGCCTGCATCAAGCTCGACCCATCGTTCGTGCGCTCCCACATCAACCTTGGTGTGGTCAACATGCACCTCGGGTGGTTGGACTCCGCAATCGTCGAGTTTCGACGCGCCTCGCGCCTGGCGCCGACGAATCCAGATGCCCTCTATAATCTTGGCCACGCTCTTGCCCACAGGGGAATCATCGACGAGGCAATACGTTTTCTCGAGCAGGCTCAGCGTCTCGAGCCAGATTTTACAGAGACCTCCGTGCTCCTGGGCT
>JAJXVI010000112.1:1833-7201 GCA_021782195.1 bacterium
CTCTCTGTATCTGCAAACCGACCGCGAGAAAGAAGCTCAGGAAGCTTTCGAGAAAGTGCTGTCGCTGGAACCAAACAACGTCGAGGCCCACGCTTCGATGGCCATGGTCCACGGCCGAAATGGCCGCTGGAAACAGGCCGCAGACTCCTTCAGAGAAGCGTTGAACCGTGACGGACGCTCCCCGGACCTCCATCACGGTCTCGCACAGGCCTACTTTCACCTGGGTGACTTTTCCGCAGCGCTCAAGGAAGTCAAGAAGGTCCTGCAGATCGATGCTACGCTGGTGGATGCGCTCGTTCTCATGGGCCGAATCTACCAGTCGCGAGGTCTGACGGCACAGGCCACCGCAGCGTGGAAGAAGGCGCTCGAGCTTCGGCCCGAGTGCAGTGAAGCCCAGGAATGCCTTTCACTGCAACGACCAGAGCGTTCAAGATTGACCCGTAAGCGATAGGCACTCCGCGCCGCCCTCGCCGGCAGTTGGGCCTCCTCGATGCCGCTTGTGCCCCCGCACGAATCGCGCGTAAGGCCAACGGCGTGATGAAAGCGCTTGCCAGGGAGCGTCGAGGCAATCGTCGAAACCCGCTTTCCTCACTATTCTCGCGCGAATCAAAGCAACGATTTCTGTCGCGAGCGGAAGAAGGTTGCACCTGTATGTCTGAGAGTCCGCTTGTAGAGACCCTTCCCCCGGTCTCACTCATTTCCGACGTGGGACGTTACGACGGCCAGCCGGTCAAGATCAAGGGGTGGCTGCGCAACAAGCGCTCCAGTGGAAAGATTCATTTCCTCATCCTGCGTGATGGAAGCGGCCAGATCCAGGGTGTCGCCGCGCGCAACGACGTGAGCCCCGAGTGCTTCGAGCGAATGGGAACTCTGCAGCAGGAAACCTCGGTGATTGCCACTGGTATCGTACGAGCTGACGAACGTGCACCGGGAGGCTATGAACTCTCCCTGCGCGACCTGGAGATCGTCGGATCGTCTGAAAACTTTCCGATTTCACCGAAGGAACATGGCGTTGATTTCCTCATGGACAACCGTCATCTCTGGCTTCGCTCAGCAAACCAGCACGCCATCCTTCGCGTTCGTCACGAAATCATCAAGGCCTGTGAAGACTGGCTGGACGCACACGGGTTCCTGCGCATCGACGCCCCCATCCTGACACCGGCAGCGTGTGAGGGTACGACCACACTGTTCGAGACTGAATACTTTGAGTACAAGGCCTTCCTGTCACAGAGTGGTCAACTCTACAACGAAGCAACAGCCATGGCGTTTGGCCGGGTGTACTGCTTCGGCCCGACGTTTCGCGCGGAGAAGTCAAAGACCCGTCGCCACCTGATGGAGTTCTGGATGATCGAGCCTGAGATGGCCTTCGCTGAACAGGAAGAGAACATGGAAGTCCAGGAGCAGTTTGTCTCCTACATCGTGGCGCGCGTCCTGGAGAAGCGAAAGGCGGAGCTTTGTCAACTTGGCCGCGACACCTCAAAGCTGGAAAAGGTTATCGCTCCATTTCCCCGCCTGTCCTATGATGAAGCCGTACTGACCCTCCAGAAGGCAGGCAAGGAAATCCAGTGGGGAAACGACTTCGGGGGGGACGAGGAGACGGTCCTTGCGGAGCAGTTCGACCGCCCGGTCTTTGTTCACAGCTACCCAGTGCGGTGCAAGGCTTTCTACATGAAGGCCGACCCCAGGCGTCCCGAAGTTGCGCGATGCGCCGACCTTCTCGCACCTGAGGGCTACGGTGAGATCATCGGCGGAGGTCAACGCGAGGACGACGGCACGACGTTGGAGGAGCGCATCAAGGAACACGGTCTTCCAAGAGAGGCCTTCGACTGGTACCTGGATCTCCGCAAGTACGGAACCGTACCGCACAGCGGGTTCGGCATGGGAATCGAGCGCGTCGTGGCGTGGATCTGCGGACTCGAGCACATCCGCGAAACCATCCCGTTCCCACGCATGCTCAGTCGTCTGACCCCTCACACGCACCTGACCCCCGCACGACCAACAGGACCGAGCGTACAAGCCCCTGGCACCTGACGCGAGGTTCTGCCAACCGTGACTCGCAGGGTGTGCGCAACCCGGGCCCCGTCCCGTTGCGCATATCCTCTTGCGCGAGAGGGGGGACGCGAAACGTCGCTCCCCCCCAGAGGATCGCTCAGTGAACGCGCAGGCTCTTTTCCGTCGCGTGGAAGGCACTGACGTAGCGAGGGTAGCTGGCGTTGGAGCAGGTGCTCAAGACCCCGATCAGTGTCTTGCCTCGCACCACGCAGTACCAACGCTGACGCGTGAGCATCATCTTGAGCAGCGATTGGCCTTTCCCGGTCGCAGGAGTTTTCGCCGGCTGGCGCGGAACCCCGATTGCAAAACCCGTGCCCGTGCCCGTCACTTCAAGCACGAAACCCTGCTTGCCATCAATCGTAAAGAGCCTCTGGTTGATGACCTTGAGGTCAGCTCGAGGGTCAATGTTCGTCTGAGCTCCCGGGCTGAGGCCAAACTTGACCCCGTGAATCACGCTGATGTTCTTCTCAAGCAGCTCCTTCGCGGTGTACGCATGGTTGAACTGTTGCACAAAGACGGCGATGTTCGCACCTGAACCCCACGCCACAGGATGGTGCGCGGCGTCGTAGCGCGTCTTCGCCGCGTCCGGAGCGACCCATCCTGTTCGGAAGGAACCAGGAACGCTGCTGGCAGGAAGACTTCGCCACTCTCTCGGTCCTCGAACCTCAAAGTCAAACTCATAGTCTACGTAGGCAAAGGCCGGCGCAATTACGACCAGTGCGAATAGTGCAAGGCAGATGGCTGCCACGATCCGTCTCTTCATCAGTCCAAAATCTCCATGGTCGGTCCGCGCTGCGGCGGGAAAGAATGTCACAGTGTGAAGGTGGTTGATTCGAAAAGCGCCAGGGGGTTCCTGCCTCTGCTCCGACCCATTCATAACGAGCGCGCAAGCTCACCGGACACGGAACAGCATGTTCCCCCTCTGTGACTGCAGAGATGGCGTCAGGAGTTCCGGACGCCGGGTTGGAAACAGGAGCTCTCGGGTGAAAGAGAGAATTCGCCGTTTTCCATGAAGTTATTGTTCGTTCAGGACGGATCCGACGACGCCACCAGTGCCATTCCCATGGCGTGGCCCGGATCCCTTTCCGTTCACGACGTCGCGACAGCCCTGAAACTGCTGGCGCGTGAATCGTTTGATGTCGTTGTACTGTCGCCACTGGCGGCAAATGCGAAACACCTGTGCGAACAGGCTTCTGATCTTGCGATCGTCGCACTCCCCTGCTCATCGGGCGCAACGCTGGATGGGTATGCCAGTGTCAGGTCGGTCCGAGACCTCGAAATGCTAGAGCTGGTGCTGCGCGAGATTGAACTCGAGGGAAAGAACAGGAAGCTCAGCCTGCAACTGCTGGCTCGAACGCGCGAACTCGACGACGCGACACGACGCCTCGTTGGAATGCAGTCAGCGCTGACAACCTCGTTGAAGATGAGCCAGGTCTTGAGTCTGGTACGAGGAATCTGTCACGAACTCAACAATCCGATGACAGGGATACTGGGCTACGCGCAACTCCTCCAGGAGACTCTTCAGGGGGTGGAAGGCGCAGCAGACCTGAAGGAGATCGAGACCTGCGCGCAGCGTTGCCGCGAAATCATCGGCCGTCTGGCACGATTCTCGCGGACCGAGAAACCCGTCTTCGCGCTGCTCTGCATCAACGACTCCGTCCGCGAGACCCTCGAGTTCATCAACTTCCACGCAGTTCGCCACCGTGTCACGATTGAGAGCCATCTTGACCCTGCCTTGCCGGAGACGCTTGCCCTCGCACAGGACGTTCGTATCGCCGTGCTTGCACTGTGCCTGAACGCCATCCAGGCGATGCCCGCGGGTGGCACCCTGAAGGTGGAGACCTGTTTGCGCGAAACGCTCCTCTACGTCACGGTCTCTGACTCGGGGGAAGGCATTTCCCCTGAGAACCTCAACCACATCTTTCTACCCCTCTTCACGACGCACGCGTCCGAACAACGGGCGGGACTGGGCCTGACCATTGCTCGCGCCGTCGCGGAAAATCACGGGGGTACAATTCTGGTCGACAGTTCCGTCGGCAGTGGCAGTACATTTGCGTTGGTTATTCCGGTTCGCCTCCAGATTGAACCAACCGCTCAACCGCTAACCGCACCAGCAGAGGCGCCGGCATCCCCCGTTTCTTCGATGAGGGCTACCGGGCCGGCACTCTGACTGTCTGCAATTTCAACGCTCAGAGGGAGTCAACATGTCGGGTCATTCCAAGTGGCACAACATCCGTGAGAAGAAATCAAAGGTCGACGCCCAGCGAGGCAAGGCCTTTACCCGCGTCAGCAAGGAGATACTGCTGGCAGCGCGCAAGGGAGGAGGAGACCCGAACAGCAACTTCGCGCTCAAGAATGCCATCGGTCGCGCTCGTGAGGTCAACATGCCGGCCGATAACATCAAGCGCCTGATCGAACGTGCGACGGGTGGAGGGGAAGGCTCGCAGTTCGAAGAGGTCACGTATGAAGGGTACGGTCCTCACGGCGTGGCGGTCATGGTAGAGGCCGCCACTGACAACCGTAACCGCACGGCTGCTGACATTCGCCACCTTTTCGCGAAGTACGGCGGCAACCTCGGAGAGGGTGGATGCGTGGCCTGGATGTTCACACGCCAGGGGCTCATCACGCTTGCGCTTGATTCGGTGGACGAGGAACGACTGATCGACCTGGCCGTGAATGCCGGGGCCGACGACGTGCGTGAATCCGACGGTCAGTGGGAAGTCGTGACGTCACCAGACACCTACTATACGGTGCTCGAAGCGATCGAGAAGGCCGGCCTGGCCACCCTGTCATCCGACCTGGAGATGGTGGCACAGAACGTGGTTGCCCTCGGACGTTCAGAGGCTCCTTCGGTGCTGAAGATGATGGAGATGCTTGAGGACCACGACGACGTGCAGAACGTGTACGCGAACTTCGACATTCCGGCTGACGTTCTCGAAGAGGTAACCGCCTGAGCGCGTGCTCGCCGGGGTGAATCCGAATCCTGCAGAGGCCTGTGTGACGCCACGATGCGCGCGTTACACGGGCCTCGAACGGTTCTTTGACCAGCCACGGGTTCTCGTGCCCCTTTCGTACGGGCCACCGCACGTGGCACTGCCGGGAGGGCAAAGCAGGGGCTGCAGTACAATTGTTGAAAGAGGCTCAACATGTCAATGACCACAATCATGGGCGTCGATCCCGGCACTGCCACTACAGGATACGGCGTGATCGAGGCCGATCACCAGTACTGCCGTCTTGTCACCTATGGAACCATCCGCACGACCCCGGAGCAAACGCGCGCGGAGAGACTGCGGCGCATCCACAGCCAGTTGGAGCA
>JAJXVI010000113.1 GCA_021782195.1 bacterium
AAAGCCCGGAAGCCGGCGCACCTGGGCCTCGTCGAGTACTTCCACCGCGATCAGGGGAAGCAGGCCAACCATCGATCGTACACGGAGGGGAAAGCTTCCTCGGTCGGTGCAGATGACATCATAGTAGAAGCCGTCCTCGTCATCCCACAGCGATGTGCCCAGCGTGTTCATGGCACGCATGATTGCCACGAAGTGTTCAAAAAACTTCGAGGCGATGTCTTCGTAGGCGGGGTTCTGCCGAGCAAGTTCCATTGCAATCTGCAACATTCGCAACGAGAAGAAAGCCATCCACGCCGTTGCGTCGGCCTGTTCAAGCCGACCCAGCGAGGGCGGGAAGTGTGATCGGTCGAAGACGCCGATGTTGTCGAGGCCAAGAAAGCCCCCGCTGAAGACATTGTTGCCTTCCTGGTCGGTACGGTTTACCCACCACGTGAAATTGAGCAGGAGTTTCTGGAAGACCCGTTCCAGGAAGGTCGTGTCGTGACCGGCCCCCATGCGGTAGACGCGGAGGGCCGCCCAGGCGTGGACGGGTGGATTGACGTCGCTGAAAGAGAATTCATAGGCGGGGATCTGACCGTTTGGATGCATGTACCATTCGCGAAGTAGCAGTATCAGTTGTTCGCGTGCGTAGAGCGGGTCGATGCGGGCGAGGGGAATCGTGTGGAACGCCAGATCCCAGGCGGCGTACCACGGGTATTCCCACTTGTCGGGCATCGACAGCACGTCCCGATTGTACAGATGGGTTCGCCACTCGTGGTTGCGACCGGAGAGGCGCTCTCTGGGAGGAGGAGGTTGGCCTGGGTCTCCTTCGAGCCAGACGCGTACAGCGTACTCGTAAAACTGTTTTGACCAGAGCAGTCCGGCGTAGGCTGTACGAGCCACGTGGCGGCATTCTGGGTTCATGTCCCGTGGGAGGATGGCATCGTAGAAGCTATCGGCTTCCTTTTCACGTGCATCCATGACCTGGTCGAATGTGGGACCAAAGAGCGGCGAAGGGGCGTTGCTTTCCGCGAAGAGGCGCAGGCGAACGGTGACGCTTGAGCCGGAAGGGATCTGCAGTTGATAGACGATGGCTGCCCGGGTCCCTTCACGTGCCGGATTGACGGCTCCCATTTCGTGCTCGACGACGTAGCGGTGGAATGCGTCTTTCACGTATGGGGATGCGTTGGGAGACCCGTAGAGGCGTTCGGTGTTCGTGTCGTTTTCGGTGAAAATGATGACGGGGACCGTAGACCCGGTTCCATCCCCATCCGGAGGCCCACCAGAGTCGGAGGCTCCCTGTGCACCCGTGGAGGCAGTCGGTATGCGGTCGGCCACCAGGCGCATGCGCCCCAGCTGCCAGTGGTCAGCAGCAAGCCCTTCATCGAGTGCAACCATTCGTGGACGTGGTCCGTTGTCTTCACCGGTTTGTCCCCACGACCAGGTGTTGCGGAACCACAACGTGGGTAGAACGGTCAGCGGTGCAGTTTCTGGGCCGCGATTCTCGATGCGGACCCTGATCAGGATGTCTTCTGGAGCGGCCTTTGCGTACTCGAAGAATACGTCGAAGTATCGATTCTGGTCAAAAATCCCGGTGTCAAGCAGTTCAAACTCGCGATCTTCACGCCCGCGTCGGGAATTTTCCTCTACCAGGGCGTCATACGGGAATGCGGCTTGCGGATACTTGTAGAGTGCGCGCTGCCAGCTATGCGTGGGAGTGGAGTCGAGGTAATAGTAGAGCTCCTTTACGTCCTCCCCGTGATTGCCCTGGGGTCCTGTCAGGCCAAAGAGCCGCTCCTTGAGGTACGGGTCGCGGTGGTTCCAGAGGGCGACCGCGAAAGCGAGACGTCCGTTGCGGTCACAGAGCCCGAGCAGACCGTCTGCGCCCCACCGATACGCCCTTGATCGCGCGTGGTCGTGGGGAAAGTATTCCCAGCAGTCGCCGTCGGCCGAGTAGTCCTCGCGCACCGTGCCCCACTGGCGCTCGGAGAGATACGTGCCCCATCGCTGCCAGTCGCGCTGGTGCGCATTACACTCGTGCAGACGGACGATTTCCGGGGTGTGACTCATCTGTTTTGCCTCTCAGGACCGTTCTTGCCACTTGCGCGGTTGCAGCCTCCATCGTGAGAGCCCTCGACCGCGGGTTGCAATGCGCCGATGTGCGCCTTATTCGAGTGCGTATCGTTGCATCAGTCGCGGACTGGTCTGCAGCATCAACTGGATGCGCTCGAACTGTTCCAGCCACTCCCGAACGTTCTCAGCGTGCAGGTTGTCGGGAGCAGTGACACCGATCGGACACGATGGACCCTCCATTGCGGCAACCTTTGCTCGGTAGGTGGCCAGTGTGCGATCCCCGAAACGCCCGCACTCGTACCCGTCCTCGGACATGAATACTCCCACAGGAACGCGCGCACCACCGCAAATGGAGAGTTCGTCCATCAGGGCGGAGTTCAGCGAACCGGGACCGTTGGAATGCGAAGGGTGTTGAATGAATCGCAGATCGATGCACGGCGCGATTTCCGCAAATCGCGCAAGGATCGGGCAGGCGTTGGAGCAGTCGCCACACCAGGTGCCGGATACGCAGAGTACCCTCATCTGTCGCTTGAACCCGCGCAGCAGTTCTTGCTGGTTCTGCGTCAGTGCAACCTGTTCATACATTCGGTCCCAACGCGCACGCTGCTGGTCGGTCGCGTGGTGGGACAGGTAACTGGCATAGGGGAGCGCCTGCTCGAAGGCTGGATTGAAATTGTACGCCATGACGGCAGGTTCCGCGTGCTGCGACCTGATCCTTCTCAGGGTGAAGCGCGTCGCCCGGGCGAAGGGGAAGCGCCCTGTGCCCTGGAAACATTGAAAAGAGGCGGCATCGCTGAAAGCCGTCTCAACTCGCCAACCGCAGGAGATGGCCTACCTGGAAACACTGCCAAGGAGGCGGCCTCAGTGAAAGTACGTGATATCATGAAGCGTCACCCGGTTGTCGTCAAGCCTGACACACGGGTGCGCGATGTTCTCCAGACCATGGTAAGTCACCGCGTGACAGGCGTCTCGGTCGTCACGGACGACGGCCGGATGCTTGGTTTCATCCCCGAGCGAAACTTGATTGTTCGTGAGCTTCTGGCGAAAGGGAAATTACGGCCCGCAACCGCCGGGCGCGACTTTCGTGAATTTATCAGCCAACAGCGTCATCTTTACGGCAAGACCGCAGAGGACGTGATGAATCGTGAGGTCGTCACCATCTCGGAGTTCGCGGACGTGCTCGATGCGCTGGAGTGCATGCTTGACAACAACGTCAGTCGGCTTCCTGTCGTGGACCACGACCGTATTGTCGGTGAGCTCAGTCGCACTGACGTACTCTCTCACCTGCTGGCCCTCGAGTACGAGCGCGAAGGTCTGCACGAGGAAGAAGAAAAGGACGTTGACCTGGCCAACCGCGTTCACGAGGCCATCCATCATCAGACGCACATCTCTCCCGTGAAACTGCACCTTGAGGTCAGCAATCACGTTGTGTACCTCCACGGGATCGTCTCAGCGCGGGAAGATATCCAGTTTCTTGTAGATCTCGTGAGCCAGATTCCCGGTGTACGCAACGTGGTGAATTCTCTTCTGGTCGAGCAACTGACGCGATAGGGCTTTCGCGGAAATCTTCGTATGCGCAAGAATACTCCCAGGACGCATTGCGCCGCGGTGTCCGTGTTCCGGTGTTTTGCGCGGGGTTTGTTGCGACGTCCTAATCGGGAGGCAGTGTGAGTCGGGCGAGGTCGACCAGTGCGGGGACGAATCGAAGAATGTCGAGGGTTGATACGATTCCGACCGTGCGCCCGTGGTCGGTCACCAGGAGCCGATGAACGTGTTCACTGAGCATCAGGCGGACCGCCTGACTCAGTGAGCCGTTGACCGGAATCGTGAGAACGCGCGCACTCATCAGGTCGGCTGCCGTTGCGGTGGAGCCTTCCTCGTCCTGCTCGCAACCTGTCAGGCAACCGTCAGTGCTGAGGTCTTCAAACCAGACCTCTCCAAAGAAATCCGGATGACTTGAAACAGTGCGAGCGCTGCCACGCTCCCGCCTGACGAGGTCACGCAGTGAGATGCCCCCCACAAGTCTACCGGAACCGTCGACGACGGGAGCACCGGAGATCGAGTGGTCGACGAGAATCCTTGCAACTTCGGCTGCGGATGTACTGGCCGCGACGGTGACGACCGTGGGGGTCATAATGTCTCGCATGCGGGGGAGAGACTGCAGGGAAGTAGCCGCAATCAAGCTCATGGGCGTCTCCATTTCTGTTCGAAGACCGACGATCCGTATGCTTGCCCTGTTATCTTGGAACATCAACGCGCGAGTGAACATCGGTTCCCTGGCCGACCGCGCGCTACCTTTCGCGCGAACTCTGGCACAGAACGTGGGTGGGGTCGGGGCGACGGTTCGCTCCCTGGAAACCGCCCGACACTGCGCCTGCCCTGCGCCGGGGACGCGAACGCGTCAGGCGCCGTCCCCGGCGAGGAATGTTTTCGCTCGCAAGCATCCACTTCCGGGGGGGACGTCTCGCGTCTCCGTCCGCCGATCGCTTCCGCTGGTGCGTGTCGGGGACGGGCCCGGGACAGTCAGCACGGGCAGCACGCCCACCGCTTCCGCTGGTGCGCGTCGGGGACGCGCCCTGGTCCGCCCCTTGAGCCCTGCGCGGTCGGGACGGGCCGGTTGGTGGCCGAGTTTTCGCAAAGCGTGACCGAGCCTGGGTTATTTCAGGAACCCTTCAGGATTCTCCGAGAACAACCGGCCATCCCCAGGTGTCTTATGAGTAGAACCAGGAAATGAGAGCCTGGTGGAAATCGAGGAGGGTGTCGCAATGAAACGTACATATTCCCTGTTGATGGTCGGGATGCTTCTGGCTCTGCTCGTGTCAGCCTGCACTTCTTCAGCACAGGCCGACCCTCGTGACCGTGGCTCGTTCAACGTCGGACCACGTGACGGAATCCGAATCTTCGTTTCCCCTCGCGACCACGGCCGTCGCGGCGACTGGAGGAGGGACGGTCGCAGTCAGGAGCGCTGGGGGTATCGGACGGGCTACCAGTCTGGCTGGCCGTATGGGGCCGGCTCCTGCCAGGCGCCGTATGTCTATCCGAGCCAGCAGGCCGCAAATGACGCACAGCGCATCTACGAGAATGCTGCACGACACTACGGTGACGGTGGAAACTACGGCCCATACAACCAGTACCCCGGGTATGGGCGGCGCTGACCACATCGGAGCGCGCTGACCACACCGGGGAGCGGTGACGGCTTCCCGCTCACGGAGCGACCGGTCGCGGTGCGGCCGGTCGCTTCACGCGCGTATGGAACTCCTCAGTTGAGAATTCGCGGTCGGCGCGTTGCACGATTTCATCGCCAGCGATTTCCACGCCCGGCCCACAGTGGAACGCCACGTCTGTCGCGCAGGGTGACAACGTGTTTGTTTTTTGTGATTGTTGAGGCGACCATGGCCGGTCTTCCTCTCCACATGATGTCTGCGCCAGCGACGCTGAGCCGGTCCCCCTTCGAGATTCGGAGGCCGACTCTCTGCAGATACCACGCCGGACCCAGGTGAACGTCCACGGTTCCGCCCTTTGTCTTGAGGGTGAGATGGACACCGAGGCCGCCTTCAGGCGTGTAGACCGAGGTGACGTATCCCGTGACGCTGTGGATGCTTGCCGGGTCGAACGATGTGACTCCCTGCGCCGATGCCTGCTGTATGAGCATTCCGAGTGCCACGACGACTGCGTACAACGTGGTGACGAGTCGAATGTTCATGTCAGCACCTTCTTTCATTTGAAGTGGTTCAGGTCACAGCCTGAGACTTCCCCAGAGACCTCCTGATATCAGGGTATATGCGTCTATGTGCATGGGGAAATAGATTGTCGACCTGATTCCAGCCTCGGGGGAGGTGGCGTGGAAGGCTTGCGCAAAGGGTCGCGCTGGGAGAACGGATATCTGTCGCTTTCCGGCTCTGACCGGGCCCAGGATGAGCACGTGAGCTCTGGTTCCGCCGGGGAAAGTCTCTTCTTCTTGCGGAAGGGGTTGTCGTGGCAGCGGCGAAATTGCGGCTGATCTGTTCTGCCATTTCAGTGGCTCCTGGACAATCGTGACAGACAGATTTCACGTCGGCGGTCAGGCCTCGAATTGATTGAAAAAAATTCCTTTTCCGATGAATATACGCCCTCATAGAGGCTTTCAAGCCCTGCTGATTGCGGGTTTTCTCAGCCTGGGTCTGCCCTGCGCAAAGGCCATTGCCCTTCCTTCAGCAAGCAGCTATATCGCCATCCGACGCGCCTACCCTATCAGTGGCCTCTCTCCACTGGTCGTGCTCAAGACCGGTGGACATTCTGGCCGAATTGTCGAGTGGGCCGGGATGCTGGTCGGAGTGTCCTTGCGTGGTTTGACGGTGACCCTCACGTCTTCTTCGGCCACTGCGTCCCGCGCGCCTTCGGCCGCCTCGTCCCCGTCTCCCCGCGTCGCCAGCGTCAAGATGCCCCGGGCGCGGGGATCCCGTGTGTTCATGTTGCTCTGTACGCACGGGGGCGAGCGCATCCCCGTACTGCTGCGAAGCTCGGGGCATTGGACCACGCGCGATCCCGTCTACGTGATCGGGCGGGTGGTTGAGAAGCATTCACGATTTCGTTATCTCGAAGGCCTTGCCATCGCCAACACCTACGACGTGACACAACTGAATGTTGCCGCGATGCGTCGTGCCGAAGCCAACATGTCTGTGGCTCTTCGTGCATCCGGCCTGGCCGGCCAGCGACCGGTGAGTGTTGCGGGAGCGGTCGCCTGGATGCAGTCGTTCAACCGTTTCCTCGACCCGCAAACGGCTCGCCGCCTGGCGCGCACGATTTTTACGAGCTGTGCGGCCAGCGGGGTTGATCCTCGTCTGGCGCTGTGCCTGTTTGCTGCCGAATCCGCATTTCATGCGAGGGCGGTTTCGACCGCGGGAGCTCAGGGACTGGGTCAGCTCATGCCGGGTACGGCTGCGATGCTCGGAGTACGCAACCCCTTCAATCTATTTGAAAACGCCGAAGCGTCGGTGCGTCATCTCGGCTCCTTGCTCGCGTGCTGGCGGGGAACTCCGCTGCAGGTCGAACTTGCCCTGGCCTCATACAATGCCGGTGTCGGTGCGGTCGAGGAGTATCACGGGATTCCACCCTACCGGGAGACCATCAACTACGTGCGCACGATCATCAGCTACTATGGCGATCTCT
>JAJXVI010000114.1 GCA_021782195.1 bacterium
GAAGTCTGTACCCGATGGCTGCTGGACTCCGTTGATGATCGGCGCTCGCTGACCGTGGAGCACAGCGTCGATTGCGATGACCGCATATCCTGCCTGCGCAGCGCCGTCGGCAAGTGCGAGCGCATCTTCCTTCTGGCGCGTGACGCCGTGCTGGAACATGAGCACCGGTGGAGGATTTGCACCGCCGAGGGGCAGGGTCACCAGGAACGGTACGGATGTGGTGCCATTCTGGACGGGCGACCCGTTCAGAATGGTGATGGGGGTGGTGAGGGGGTTGGTCTCATACAGGGGTGACGTGAAGGTACCTTCATACACAGCGGAAAGGTGGCTGTATGGTACGGTCGACATGCCAAGTTTGGTAAGGAAGTTACCGATGGCCGCCTGGCCCACTGCGCTAAAAGTGACCTGCATGTTTGGCGTGGTGGCGTTCGTGGTGTTGAGCATGTCCCTGAGCACCGTGAATTCAGGCTGGGTGGTGAAGACAAAAGCCTCAGGGATGAGCGCGCGCGAAACGCTGGTAATTGATTCTACCGCGGTCCAGATTGGCTGGTAGGCCACTCGGATCGTTTCGAGCAGCGGGTTGGACAGGGGCTTCGTGCTCTTGAGTTCGGTCATTTCAGTCGACGACTCGACCGGCATGTCGTTGTTGGCGCTCTTGACGTTCGGCGTCACGATGACGAGGTACTGGTTGGCTGCCGTCAGTGGAACGACCGGCGTGATAAGGATGTTTTCAATGCCTCCGATGCTCGCGACCGAGTACGTGAGGTTCGCTGCCGCGACGGGCCTGGAGGTGGTTGTATCGATGACCGGTACGGTGGTTGCGTTTACCGTGGTGGGGTCGATTTGCCCGCTGAAGGGAATTGCAATCGGTCCGGCTGTCGAGAAGCCCTCGATGCTGTTGAACGAGGTGACAGGTTCACCGGTTCCAGGCAGGTTGTTGAAGCCTGTTGACGGATTTCGAAGCAGATCCTGCGGAAAAGGAATGTTGTTGAGGCTTCCCGTGGTGGTGTCAAACTGGGCCACGACGGGTGTAACGGATATCGTACTCGGCGTCCCGGCAGTGCTCACGACGTGAGTGGTGGAACTGACCTGGTTCGTGCTTCCACCGCCCGTGTTGCACCCGGAAAGTGCAACGATCACGAGGAATGAAAGAAACAGCACACTGAGCTTTCGCATGAGTCCTCCCCTGTGTTCACGGATCGTGCCGGGAACTGGTTGTTTCATTGCGAACCGCGCCCCGTGAAAAGATCCCGGCGACTAGAAACCATGCAGTTCGCCTGCGGACGAGATTCTCCCTTCGCGAGGCAACACAATCCGGACCGTGTCGGCTGCACAAGGGGCCGAAGACACGTTTGATCACGGTCCTCGTGCGATCGACACGGCGGGGTGCGGCGGCCCCGGTCAGCGACCGGGGTGGGGCTTCGTGAGATGCTCTCCGAAGCCCCACGGGTGGCCGGTTTGAGCGCCGCGCTTGAGGAGTGGTTGACTCAGTTCGAGTGAAATACGAACTCGGTCTTTCCGAGGCGGATGCGATCGAGGTCTTTGAGGGGTTGCTGAACCCCGGGCTGTGCCCTTACGTTGTTGATGAAGCTGCCGTTCGACGACCCCACGTCTTCAAACAAATACTGCCCCTCGTTTCGCACGATCTGGGCATGACGTCGCGATACGTACGATTCCGGATCGTGTGGGGTGACGTCGACATCCGGATCGATCTGGTCGGGCAGACTCCGTCTTCCCATGGTGGTGATCTCGCGATCCAGGGAGAAGTCTTTTGTTCCGTCTGCAAGCTTGAGGACAGCAGAGGCCACCGGTGGTGATGGGGGCGCCAGAGGGGGCACAGTGACAACCGGAGCCGGAACAGACACGGGCATCGGTGTTGCGACCGGCGCGCATGTCCCAAGATTGGCACCGCAGTCGACGCAATATGCTTCGCTCGAGGGGTTGTCGGCGCCACACGATGGACACCGTGAGGTGTCACCGGTTCCCTGGCCTGCGGGCGACGGCGATGCAGGAACTGGCAGCGGAGCGACGGGGGCGACTGCTACGGGAGGCGGAGGCGCTGGGGCAGCACCGACAACCGCGTGCATCACGACCAGTTTTGCTCCACAGTCTTCACAGTAAGCCGCACCTTCGAGGTTGTCGGACCCACAAACGTCACACTTCATGGCATGTTCTTCCTTCCAAAGGGTACCAGGAGTCTGGCAGAAACCTTTCTGACACCGCTGCGGGCGCCCCGCAACCTGCAATATGCAGTGGTCCTGCTGACGTCGGCCCCCATGACTTGATATCGCGCGACCTCGTCGGTCGCGCCTGTAAGAACTGGTATGGGATCACGCGGGAGGGGCGGGAGGAGGGAGCTGGTCGAGCAGTTGCGTCAACTTGCGGGTGCCGTATTGTAGCTTCTTCGTGCCTGCCGCACTGGCCACTGCTCCTGTTTCAATGCGCTGAGCTTCTTGCAGGGCCTGCTGAGCCAGATCGTTCTGTCCGCGGTCAAGCAATGTCGTGGCTGCCGAACGCAGCAACTGGGTGGCGCGGGCCCGGTCTCCGGCCTGGGCGAGTTCGAGTGCACGTGTCTGCTGGCGAAACACCGAGACAAGATCAACCACGTTCATGACGTGCGGCGTTACGACCGATGCCAGGGCGGGGTCCGGCGTATATCCAACCAGCACCTCACGGGAGATCGACGCGTTCTGGATGTGCTGGGCAGGCAGGTCATACATTGCTTCAACCTGGGCGATACGGTAGGTGCCCGCCTGGCGCGACGGGAGCTCAAGCTCGAAGAGCACCGACTGCATCTCATTCTTTTGCAGGTCGGCCAGTTGCACGGTCGTCTCGCGCTCTTGCAGGGTGAGGAGACCCAGGTCGTTGATGAGTGGTTTGACCTTGAAGGCGCGACGAATGCCGATGTCCTTGCTCAATCGAAGGCGGACGCGTGGATTGTGCACCACCACCGACTGTACTCCCTGCAGTTCCTGGGCAAATATCTGTGGAATATCGCGCGGATCGTCAATGTAGTACGATTTGCCACGGCAGCCGTTGGCGATGTCGAGGAGCAGTTCTTCGTTGAAATCGTCGCCCACTCCGATGGTCGAGACCGACACGCCGTCCCGGTTGCTTTCCAGGCATCGATCCTTGCACTTCTTTTCAGCCTGGGTGAGCCCGTCGGTCAGCACGACAATGTGATTCATGCGGTCAGGAGCGAAGCCGTTGCGCACCTGTTCGACTGCGGCCGTAATGCCTTTGAGCATTTCCGTGCCACTGCCAACGTCGATCTGGTCGATGTTGCGGATCATCCGCTTGGCCTGCTCCTTGTCGTAGAGCTGGCCGCTGGGAATCAAGACTCGCGCTTTGTCTGCGAAGGCGACGATGGAGCAAAGGTCGGTCGGACGGAGCTGGTCTATCACGAACTGTACGGCGTGCTTGACGTAATCAAGCTTGCGTGCCGCGTACATTGAGCCGCTCTTGTCGAGGACGATTGCCAGGTTGAGTGCTGCCGGGCCAAGTCCGACTGCCTCTCCGGGGCGCACCTCTGCCAGCAGGTACAACAGCTTCCTTTCGCTGGTTACCAGCACGTTCTGGTAGCTCAACAGCACGTCGAGCATCAATTCTTGCGCCATCCGTGTACCTCGCCTCTAGGATCGCGGCCGAGAAGGTCGCGCCGATCAAAATATGGGGACCCGAAGATCAGTCACTCCGCTGTCCGGTGTGGGTTGCATTCCGGCCTCAGCAAAGTCAACAGGGCGGTCGCTGACCTCCCGGACTTGAGGGGCACGCGTGCGAGCCAGTCAAGTAGCCTGGGGTCCTGCGAGGGCCCCGAGGCCGACCCGAAGGGTCGATCTTCCAGGGATGCTGTCAGGTTTCCTCCACGAAGCGCGCGATTGGGCGAGTCGCCGGCCTGTGGCGACTCGGCTCAAGTCATGTAGAGAAGGGCGGCGGTTGCATTGTCGTCGGCGCCGCGGCGCAGCACTTCGTTGATGAGCGCGTCACACGCGATTTGGGGGTCGTCATTGCTTCGAATCAGGGCGACCATCTCGTTGTCGGTGAAGTACTCCCAGACACCGTCGCAACAGATGACCAGCCGGTCTCCAGATGCCATTTCCCTGCGATAGCAGTCGACTTCCAGATCCGGTTGGGTGCCCAGCGCGCGATAGAGGGAGGAACGTTGTGGCGACGTGCGTGCCTGTTCGCGGGTCATCTGTCCGAGGCGCACAAGTTTGCCGACCAGCGAGTGGTCCTCGGTGATGACGTCGAGTTCGTTCGAACCGTTGCGCAGCAGCAGCGCGCGTGTGTCGCCAGCGTGCCCGAAGACGGCGGTGGAATTCTCGAACATCACGGCGGTGAGCGTGGTACCCATGCCACGGCGTGCTGCGTCTTCCTGTGAATAGTCGAATACCACGCGGTTTGCTGCTTCAATTCCCTCTCGCAGGAGCGCCTCGAGCTTTTGAGGCGGGTCGGTGGGCCAGAGTTTCGAGGTGGAACTGGTCTTGAGGGGAAGCTGGGTTTCGAGCAGATGGGAAGCCATTGCGCGCAGTGCAAGAGACGAAGCAGTATCCCCTTCGGCCTCTCCGCCCATTCCGTCGGCGACCACGAGCAGAAAGGCGTTGGTCGGAGTGGAGTGCTCCCAGCACGAGAAGGTCGTGAACAGCATGCTGTCCTGGTTCACCGATCGGACGCCGCCGACGTGTGAACGCAAGCCGAGGCGAAACGGGATGAATCGCGCGAGGCCGGCGTTGAGGTTGCGGTGCGTCGCGTTGTGCGTGCGCGGCAGCGTCGTGAGTTGCGCGGAGGGGACGCCCGGTGAGGGGGGCGCGCCGCCGTCCGCGTCGTGGACGCTTCGCGGGAGCGCGTCGCCGTGCGCGTCGTGGACGCTTCGCGAGAGCGCGTCGCCGTCCGCGTCGTGGATGCTTCGCGAGAGCGCGTCGCCGTCCGCGTCGTGGATGCTTCGCGGGAGCGTGCCGCCGTCCGCGTCGGGGACGCTTCGCGGGAGCGCGCCGCCGTCTGCGTCGGGGACGCTTCGCGGGAGCGCGTCGCCGTCCGCGTCGTGGACGCTTCGCGGGAGCGCGCCGCCGTCCGCGTCGGGGATGCTTCGCGGGAGCGCCGCGCTGTCCGCGTCGGGGATGCTTTGCGGGAGCGCCGCGCCGTCCGCGTCAGGGTCTGGGCCGGGGTGTGGAGGCGTTGTCTCCGAGGGTTGCGTGGTCGCCCCGACGCAAGGTTCACCGGTCGCGGCGGTAAGCGCCTCGCACATTGCTTCGGCGGTTGGCCAGCGCTTTGCCGGGTCTTTGCCCAGCGCTTTCATGATGACCTGCTCAAGATCGGAAGGAACGTTCCGAACGTACGATGAGGGTGGCGCGAAAACGAAGAACTGCTCCCGGCTGACCGGGGTTGGCGCACTGTGCGTCAGGACGTGGTACATGGTGGCCCCCACGCTGTAGACGTCAGACGCGGGGCAGGGGCGCCCTCCGATCCCGTAGGCTTCGGGCGCGGAGTAGCCCTCGATTACGCTGCACGTTTCGGGGAGCGCGACCATCGGGGCGAGGCGTTCATATCCGTCGAGCACCGCAGCGCCATCCTCGTCAATGTAGATGCTGGCTGGACATACACCGAGATGAAGAAATCCACGTTCGTGTAGGACCGCTACCGCCTCCAGCAGCGCGAGGCCGATTGCTCTGACTTCCCTGGCGGGCTGAAGTTCGGCGTCTTGCAGATAGTCCTGCAGGGTCCAGGTCGGAAGAGGCGTCCCGACAACGTACCCTCGCCGGCTGACGTAGACAAAGTCGATGGGGGTCCACAGATGCGAGCACGATGCATTGTGCAGGGCTCTCCACACCGTTGCGGCTCGCGAGACGTCGACCGAGGCGGGTTCACCCGGGCGCTCTGCAACCTCGGCGACCGGCTCGGCCTCGGCGTCTTCCAGGACGCGGAGGCTGGCCCCGTCTTCCAGTCGGGTTGCCTGGTAGATGTTGTAACTTCCGTTGGAGGTCCCCGCATCAATGCGATAGCGTTTGTCGAGCACTGACCCCGCCGAAAGAATGGGTTGCCGCACGCGCTGGTCAAGAACGACTGGCGTCGATGTCAGCATGGCGCCGCAGTCGTCGCACCAGGTTTCATTCGGCCCGTTTTCGAGGCCACAGGAGGGACACTTCAAGATTGCTCCGCTCCCAGGGGGACGCCCCCCTGCTGACCGGGTCGTGGGTCGCGACGTGCCGCGGATCCTGCGTCCGGTCGGGAAATTGAAGGACTTCTGCTTCTCTGGGTTTTCTCTGAATCCTTTGCGCGTGGAAGGAGCGGAGTTACCCGAAGAGAGCGTGAAAGTGCTGGTAGAGGCCGGGAAACGGGTGAAACATCTCCTCGAGCAGCGCGAGCGCGGCAACGTTGCAGACTGCCAGGAAGATTGCGCACAGAAGATACACACGCAGTGCGGTGCGTGCATCAAGAGGGCTGCTCAGGTAGAGCACCATCATGAGGCATGCGGGCACCAGTCCCAATGCAGGGATCAGGGTCGTGATCGTGAGGAAGGTGGCCGCAATCACTGTACCGGCCCCGACTTTAGCGGGTTGAAGCGTGAGGCTTACGGGCAGGGAGAGAAGCAGTCCTCTGCCACGCAGGGTAATGGCGGCCTCGTGCCGCTGACCTTCGCGCAACCTTGCGGAGTCGACGAATACGCGAAAAGTCGGGTCGAGACCGCGCAGTCGTCGAGGGTCGACGCGTAGCCAGCGTCGCGCGCTGCAATCGAGACGGCCGTCAACCTGTCCGGACACGCGAACCTCCCGCAGTCGGGTCTCTCCTCTGCGCATCGTTCCGAGGTCCAGGACGGGGGGAACGAAACTCGGGCCGGACGGTGGCACGATGCGCGCGGGAGAGCTGCTTGCGGGACGGGTTGACGACGCGGCCGTGACGCGCGGGTTGGTTTGCGGGTTGGTTGGTGCTGCATCACGGGGGCGGGCCGACGGAGTGCCCCTCGACTTTGTGGAAGAAGGCTGCGGTGGCGTGGAGCCAAGTTCGACGGTGCCGCCCTTGCGCGATCGCGCATTGTGGGATGACGCTTGGAGCGTGTTGTCTGTGGCTGCTTCGTCTGCCGACGTTGCGCTTGCGGGTGTTGCGCTGGGCGTTGCGCTTGCGGGTGTTGCGCTGGGCGTTGCGCTTGCGGGTGTTGCGCTGGGCGTTGCGCTTGCGGGTGTTGCGTTGGACGTTGC
>JAJXVI010000115.1 GCA_021782195.1 bacterium
GGCGGGGGACGCGTCCGCGAGCGGGGACGCAGCCGCGGCGGGGGACGCGTCCGCGAGCGGAGACGCAGCCGCGGAGGGCGACGGGTCCGCGGAGGGCGACGCAGCCGCGGAGGGCGACGCGTCCGCGAGCGGAGACGCAGCCGCGGAGGGCGACACGTCCGCAAGTGTGGGACGCGACGGCGAACGCTCCTCAGACGGAGAAGACTCCGGTGAAGGCGAGGCGGCCTCTTCTGGAGATGGCTCGGGAGACGGCGGATCGGAGGATGCGGCCACCGGAGGCGCGTCTTGAGGAGCACGCGTGGTCTGCTCGGAACCCGGCGGAATCACCGCCTCCTGGCGGACCACCGTTGGCGCGGGGCGCTTGCGATCCCTGGCTTCCGAAGGCAGATGGCGCGGAAGGCGAATCAGGCCGGACGCAGGCGCAGCAGATGCGACGCGCAGATGGCGGGGTCGATGAAAACGCTTTCTGCTGACACGTGGTGGTGGCTGGATGCGAACGATGCGCTGAGGGTCGGAATAGACGATCAGGCGGTCAACGTGCCCGAACGTCTCTTCATTCTCGTCGCCCCTCTTCACGGGCACGCCGAACCAGGTAAACAGACCCACGGCGTGCACAAGGAAGGAAACCAGGATAGCCGCCTGCAACAACGTCAGGCGGCGTGCACCGGGCAGTTTCACCGGCCCATCCGGTAGGCGACGTCGGAACCACACTTCTGGCTTGTTTACATTCCTGTCGAGCGAACCGCGGAAGGCTCGCGATTGCGCTGCGCGATGGACCGCGCCAGACGCACGACGATAAAATCTGCCACAGTGTAGCACACACCCGGTCAGGGGTCAACGAAAAGACCGGCCGGCGTCCCACACGAGGCGCAAGCGGGTACGATCTGCACCGCACGCGTTCCGATGATATAACCTCGTCCCCCCTCTTCAGGTTGCGCCAGTCTTCGCAGAAACTGTGCGGGACGTGGTCTGGACATCGGGGGTTGAGAGACAGCCGCGCGGCGCGAACGCAACCGTCCCCGCACGCGGCACGCACGCAACCGTCCCCGCACGCGGCACGCACGCAACCGTCCCCCACACGCAGCACGCACGCAACCGTCCCCCACACGCAGCACGCACGCAACACGCCCACGGTTTCCGCTGACCACCCTGGAAGGGAACCTTCCCCACCCGCCTGAATCTGCGTGGATATGAGTGCACCTCTCGACGACCTTGCGGCCCTGATCGATGCCACGCTGCGCGTCAACTCGACGGAAGACCTCGAGACGATGTGCAGACACATCCTGCGCGGCGCCCGCGAGGTGCTCCGTTCAGAGGCTGCTTCCCTGCTCCTGCGAGAGGATACGGGAGCGCTCCGCTGGTTCTCGGCCATCGGCGACGCGTGTCCCGTCCTGCAGTCGCAGGGGCTTGAACCCGGGGAAGGTATCGCCGGATGGGTCGCACAGACCGGCGAAAGCGTACTGGTCCCGGATGTCGCACAGGACCCGCGCTTCTGCGCCCGCATCGACGCCTTCAGCGGCTTCAAGACCCGCGCGCTCATCTGCGTGCCACTGCTGACGCACGGCCACGTACAGGGCGTTCTGCAACTGCTCAACCCGCCACCCGACGCGCCCTACACCCCGTACGACCTGCAGAAAGCGCAGGCGTTCGCAAGCCTGTCGGCGGTTGCGCTCGAGAACCATCATCTCCTCGGAATCGCCGAGGAAGTCGGCAACGTACGCGAAATCGCGCGATTGCAGCGTGATATGGCATACGTGGTCGCGCACGAGGTCCTCAATCCCCTGACTGCCATACGAGGATTCGCAGAGGCGCTCGCCGACGACACACTCGAACCCGGGCGCACGCGCGATTTTGCCGAACGCATCCGCGTTGAAGCCGGCCGCGTGGCCGCACTGATCGACGACTTTCTCGCGATGTCGCGAATGGAAAGCGGCCAGATCCCACTTCACCAGGAAACGCTCGAGGTTCGTGGCGCGTTCGAACGCTGCTTCGCGCGACACACGCACAGCCTTCGCCGTATCGCAACCGTGGTCGACTGTCCGCGAGATCTCTCCGCGCAGGGTGACCCCGCACGATTCGACATGGTTCTCGACCATCTCGTGCGCAACGCAATCAGCGCATCGCACGCAGGATGTCGGATCGAACTCCGAGGAGAAAGAACCGGTGGAACCTGCCGGATCTCGGTTGTCGACACGGGCACCGGAATCGCACCGGTTCACCACAGGCGTATCTTCCACCCGTTCTATCGCGTGCCCGGAGACAGGCCTCCGGGAAGCGGACTGGGCTTGACCGTTGCACGCACGCTGGTCGAGGGCATGCAAGGGCGGATGGGAGTCCACAGCGTTCCCGGCGAAGGAGCAACCTTCTGGTTCACACTCCCGGCAGAATGAGTCCAGATCCGCGACTTTCCTTCACGACACAGGCGAGCAATCCATCGGCAGCAGCGAAGGAAGGAAACCCCGACGACGGACGCGTAACAGGGGACAACGTCATCTCGCCCCGCCGCATCACGAAGGAGGCTCTGTGAGCGAAGGTATCAGCCCGGCCAATACGGTCTTTGTGCTGCTGTCGTTCGAGGGTCCCGACATTTATTCGATGGTCGGCGGACTTGGCGTGCGAATGACCGAACTCTCGCGCGCACTCGCACATTGCGGGTTTGATGCCCATCTGTTCTTCGTTGGCGACCCGACCAAGCCGGGCTATGAGGTCGGCGAACACGGTCACTGGCATCTGCACCGATGGGGGCAATGGCTCAGCGCTTCCTACCCTGAGGGCGTCTATCACGGCGAGGAAGACAAGATGGCGGACTACGAATCCAGCCTGCCTCCACATCTGATCGACGAAATCATCCGACCCGCCGTCCAGCGGGGGCGCACGTGCATCGTACTGGCCGAGGAATGGCACACTGCGTCGACCGTCGTTGCTCTTCACCACAACTTGCACGTCGCAGGAATGCGGGAACGCTGCATCATCTACTGGAACGCAAACAACACGTACGGTTTCTGGCGCATCCCGTGGAATGCGCTGAGCAACGCGTCCATCCTCACCACCGTCAGTCGGTACATGAAGCACAAGATGTGGAGCTATGGCCTGAACCCGCTGGTCATCCCGAACGGCATCCCGGCTCGGCTCCTCCATCCACCGGCCCCCGACCGGGTTGCCGCACTGCGCGGGCTCTTTGAAGCCGAAGCCGAGGCCACCGGCATCGCGCCCGGACCGCTGATCGCCAAGGTTGGCCGCTTTGACACCGACAAACGGTGGATGATGGCCATTGACGCCCTTCACGTGCTGCACGCATCACCGTACGGGAGCGTGCATCGCCCGCGCATGATTGTACGCGGCGGAACGGAGCCACACCGCGTCGACGTCATGGGAAGAGCCGCAATGCACGGTCTGCGGTGGGCGGAGGTCACTGTCAACGACCCCACGCCCGATCGCATCATGACCGCGCTCTCGCGACATCTCGACGCGGATATCCTGGAACTGCGGTTCTTCGTTCCCGAAGACTTCCTGCACACCATCTACGCGGCCGCCGACGCCGTTTTCGCCAACTCCGGACACGAACCGTTCGGACTCGTCGGCCTTGAGGTGATGGCAAGTGGCGGCATCGCCTTTACCGGCTGCACGGGCGAGGACTATGCCCAGTCGTTCCACAACGCCGTGGTTGTCGACTCGGAAGACGCACGAGAAATGGCGGTCTACGTCATCGACCTGATGACCCACACCGAAGAAAAGCAGCGCATTCGACGCAATGCGCAGGAAACCGCCAAAATGTTTACCTGGGACGAAGTTCTCAAGGCGCTCTGTCGCAAGCTCGAGTTCTCGGCACAGGTAGGAGGCGTCGCTTTCCAGCCCTGCGGCCGACCGGCCCTGGGCGGAGCCTGCGACGCTGGCCCTCTCGCCATCTGAACGCGAACCGCATCCGCCGGATCCGGCTCGACACAACCCGATAACAGGAGATTATCCCTCGTGGCACTGGAAAAAACCCTGGTTCTCATCAAGCCCGACAGCATCCAACGCGGACTCGCGGGCCGTCTCATTGCACGCTTCGAAGACAAAGGGCTCCGCCTCGTTGGCACCCGACTTCTCCACATGGACGCAGCACGCGCCGCACGTCTGTACGAACCCCACGTTGGCAAGCCCTTCTATGACGGACTCGTCAAGTACATGACGAGCGGTCCGATCATGGCCCTCTGCGTGGAAGGATATGACGCCATCGGCCAGGTCCGAACCCTGATGGGCGCCACGGATCCGTCGAAGGCCGCCCCCGGAACCATTCGCGGTGACTGGGGACAGCGACTCGACAACAACTGCGTGCACGGTTCCGACTCCCTTGAAAGCGCCGCACGTGAGCTCCCGATCTTCTTCGAAGCCCACGAACTGTGCGACTACGAGGCCAACTTCACCCGGTGGGTGTAAAGCGCATCGCGCGTGCTCGCCGAACGGTTTCGGCGGGCCTCCCTGACCGCAAAGCGCACGCTTCCGACGTCTCGTCGAGGGCCCCGGCACGCGCGCGTGGCGACGTCGAGTGGCCCGACGAGACGCAAGCGCTTCCTGCTGTCGGCCCCGAGCCGCATGTCCCCGGAGCGAGCGCGGTCAACTCGCTCCTCGCGTCAACCACGGCGTCGGGGAATACCCTGTCTGGAGAGACCTCCGAGCCCACGTTGTGGGTGGTCGGCACCCCGATCGGCAACCTTGCGGACATGACGGCACGGGCTCGTACGGTGCTCGCCACGGTGCACGCCATCGCCGCCGAGGATACCCGCCAGCTGCGCAAACTCCTCACGTGTTGCAACGTGGTCCGTCCCCCCCGCGTGGTCTCCTATCGTGAGGAGAACCGCCTTCGGGCCGCCGACGCGATCCTGGCGATGCTCGGCAACGGACACGACGTGGCGATCGTCACCGACGCGGGCATGCCCGCGATCTCCGACCCAGGCGAGTACCTGGTCGACCGGTGTCACGAAGCCGGCTTTCGCGTCTCTCCGGTGCCGGGACCGTCGGCCGTCGTCACCGCCCTTGCCTGTTCCGGGCTGCCCTCAAGCCGCTGGAGTTTCGAAGGCTTCCTGAGCCGTCGCAATTCCCATCGTGCACAGCACCTGCGCGAACTGGCACACGAATCCCGCACCATGATTCTGCTCGAAGCACCGAGCCGCATCCAGGAGACGCTTGCCGAACTGCGAGACGTATTTGGGGCCGATCGCCGGTGCTGTCTGGCTCGTGAACTCACCAAGGTCTACGAGGAGGTGCGACGCTTCACACTGGGAGAAGCCGTCGAGTGGAGCCACAGTCGGCCGATGCGCGGTGAGTTCACGATCGTCGTGGAGGGTGTGACGCACGCCCCCGCCCCCGTCGACACGCCCCCTTCGGACGAAGAACTGAGGACCCAGGTGGAAGCCGCCATGGCGACCGGGCTCACGCGACGCCAGGCAGCCAAGACAGTTGCCGGGCGCTACAACCTTGACGCCCGCGACGTGTACCGAGTTTGACGCGCGGCACAAACCAGCCGGCACCCACGCTGGGGGCGTCAGCGTCCGGGAGGGGTCCCCAGCCCTGCGACGAACGCGCGGGGCTGAACGCTCAGCCGTCGCCACGGTCCTCCCGGCGGCGCTTCATGACAAGCCACGTCATCAACAGCGCGGGAACCGCAGTCAAAAGGTACACGAGCGCGAGACCGATGCCGTTTCCCCAGAGAATCCATCCTTCGATACCGAACGCAGCCATTCCAAGAAGCAGGAAAACGAGCCACGTGCTGACCGGCTTTCTCGGAAAACGGTCCACGAGACACTGCCCCGCCAGGCCGTCGACGATGACCCGAAAGGCGCGACCGTTGAACTGATACGGGAACTCGTAGAGCGGAACCCGCACGAGCCAGGCCTGTACATTCTCCCCGCCGCTCACGCCAGCCTGCGCCATGGCCCGCTCGCGACCCACCGTCGGGACGACGGCTTCCTCCTCCACCTCGATTGCGGCGTCGGGGTTGATGAAATGCGAGGGAACAGACAGGCCGTACAGTTCTCGCAGCACGGTGCTGACGGCGGGCACCATCACCTGCCGATCAAACCCCACGTTTCCCCCCGAAAAACTCCAGAACATGAAATCGTAGGCCTTGGGCTGGCCCATCATGGCCACGCCCTGCAATCCCGCCGGCGCGGCTTCGGACGCAAACCAGCGGCGCATCGTCGCGCCCGCCTCGGTCAGGTCGATCTGCGGGGACAGGCGCAGGTAGGGGACGAGCTGGTTGTTCGCCGCATACGCCATCTGGTTGCAGTTGAAACAGCGGACGTACGACTGGCCGTCGTCGACCACCACGGTATTGCCGCACTGGGTACAGGGAAGCACCCGTCACCTCCACCCGGTCCGCCCGGGCTCGTGCCATCGCCAACACGGGATCGGCGCCCGGCCACTGCCCGCGACCCGTCGACCTAGCCTGTGCACCTCGCCTGTGCTACGGCGATGCGACACCCTTTTTCTCGCGTGGAACCGGCCTTGTACATACGGGAAGGAGCGGGTCCGGTCCTTCCGCTGAAAAGATGTTCCGAGCGCAACCGGACCCGACTTTCGCCGGGACGGCCGCACCGATGGGCCTCCCGGATGCCCTGAACGCAGGCATTGTACGCCGGCATCAGCGCGTAGCGGCCCCAGCACAGCCTGCTTTAACGGATCCGGGGGCAGGAGTTTTGCCCTCGGGCATGAACCTGCCAGGAACACGTTCCGGGTTTGCGAGTCGAGCGCGCCTGATGGCGCGCGACCGTAAGAAGCGACCGTGAGAAACGGAATGAAAGACCTCGCAGGAGGGTCGACGGTTGAGACTGTTCTTTGCTTTCAAGGTATTCTTCGTGGTGCTGTTCAGCGGCGCCCGTGCGGAGACGGTCCGCAAGGCGCTGGCAGGCGCGCTCCCCCCGACGGTCGCGCCGTCCCCCCCTTCTCGCGAAGGGGCAGGAAAGAAGCCGTCGGCGACCGGCCCGGTCGGCCCGGGCCTTGGAGCGGTTGCGGCGGTTCTGTCACTGCTCCAGCGAGAGGCGCGTTTCGTCGATTTTCTGATGGAAGACGTCGAACCCTACGGCGACGCGCAGGTTGGTGCGGCAGCCCGCGGCGTGCATCGAGGCTGTCGAAAGGCCCTGCAGGAGTACATCGAACTGCAACCGGTGCGTGATGAGAAAGAAGGGGATCCGCTCACG
>JAJXVI010000116.1 GCA_021782195.1 bacterium
AGGTATGCTCGGAACCTTTGCAGGCACCTGGGCTCGTCACCTGCAGCCTCATCCTCTCCTCTCTACAGCGCTACTGGCGGGCGCCGCATATATCGTACTGACGGCCGCGGGCCTGCGTTCACTGCGTCACCAACAGTCGGTTGCAGCCATCTGGATTACCGACGTGCTCTTGATGAGTCTCACCGCAGTCCTCGCAAGTGGCGTCCCGCAGGGCAAGGCGCATCCCTCCAACGGACTGTTCGGCCACAATCCAGGCGATATCGCCATGCTGGCCGTATACGCACTCGTCACGCTCAGTGGGCTCACTCACCGTCTCTGGGTTGGACTCGGCACTGCACTGCTCGCCTGCATCATGTACGGCCTCGCCGTACTGCTCTCCAACCCGGACTTGAGCGCACCGGTACATTCGCTTCTGCCGTCACTGTTTCCCATGCTCCTGCTCCTGCTTTGCGCCCTTTCGGGTTCGTTCCTGCGCCGTGACATCTCCGGTGAAGCGAGCAACCAGGCCGTCACCAGTCGAGGCGAAGCCATCGCGGAGGCACAGAAGACGGCCCGCAGCCTTTTCCTCGCGAAAGAAGAGCGAGAGCGTCAACTGTTCGACCAGCAGCGCAAACTCCTTGCCCTGGTCTCCCTGAGCCACCTGATGAGCAGCACGCACGACTCCCGGGAACTGCTCTTGGTGGTATGCAGTCGCGCGCGAGAGGAAATGAACTGCGGAGCCTCATTTGTCATGCTGGCGGAAACTGGCACTCTGAAGCTCGTGTGGTCGGTCGGCATTTCGGAGATCACCCGGCGCCTGATGGACACGAGACCCGACGAAGGAATTCTGGGAGAAGTGCTCTCGACCGGAAAACCGGCACGTCTGAGCGAGAAAAGCGCCGACCCGCGTCTTTCCGCTTTCCGCAAGAACTGGGAAGGATTTCGAAACCTGCTTGTGGTTCCGCTCGTAACCTCGCAGGATCCGGCTGCATTCGGCATCCTGGGCGTGGCAAATCTCCTGGTCGGTGACGAATTCCTCGAAGAGCACGAGAACTATCTCAAGATCCTGGCGACAAGCGCCTCGATCTCGCTCAAGAACATCACCCTGAACGAGGAACTCGAGCAGAGCTACCACGAGATCATCCACGCACTGGCACAGGCAATCGAAGCCAAGGATCCCTACACTCACGGACACATTGGAAGGGTCCAGGAGTATGCCGTCGACCTGGCGCGCGCCCTGCGCCTGCCCGAAAACGAAGTAAAAGTCATCGCCAAAGGAGCCATCCTGCACGACGTCGGCAAGATCTCGACTCCTAACGAAATCCTCAACAAGCCCGGAGCGCTGACGCCCGCCGAGCGCAAGAAGATGGATGAACACGTCACTTCGTCCATCCACATCCTCAAGGACATCAAGTCGCTTCCTCCGGAAGTGTTCGAAATGGTGCTCTACCACCACGAGCGACACGATGGAAAGGGCTACCCGTACGGCTTGAAAGGCGCCGAGATTCCACTCGGCGCCCAGATCATCAGCGTCGTTGACGCTTTCGACGCGATGACGACCGATCGCCCGTACCGCAAGGGTTTTCCGCAGGAAAAGGCGCTGGAACTCCTCGCAGGCAGCTCGGGCACGCAGTTCAATCCACGTGTGCTGGAAGCGTTCTTCACGATCTTCGGCTACAAGCCAGCGCAACCAGCGGCTATCGAACTGCAGCGCAACCAGAAATAAAAAAACGGCTCCTGCTAGAAGAGCCGCGCACCCGGCGCCCGCGTAGCGCCCCAGTTTCCGTAAGCCCCTATCTGCTCTACAGCGGTGGCTTCCGGCGACGGCGACGCCCTCCTCGGCGGCCGTCTTCGTCCCGACTGGGACGCGGCGTGTCAGGGGTGATATCTCGACCACCTACACGGGCCTCGTAATAGCCCATCTCATCCCGTGAGCGCACGCCACCGCGATGGCCTTCAGGGCGATAGCGACGGTCACGTCCACCGCGTAACGACCGTGACTCCTGCGACGACGACCTTTCCGGACGAGTGTCCCGCGAGCGCATCTCCCCGTCGTTGTAATCGTACGGGTCGTCCGAAGTGTACTCATCACGCCCCGAAGTGAGACGCGCGTCAAGATCGCGCGACCCGCGGGAGTAGTCGTCCGTGTTGCGGGCATAGTCATCACGAGCCGGTTCGCGATAGCCTCTGTCGCGGGAATCGACTTCGATCCTTTCACGAGCTCCTCGAGATCCACGGTCCCCGGCGCGTGTGCGCGTCCCACGGGCGGGCGTCCTCTCCCCATGGTCGTAACGATCCGGCCGATCCCGCGGTTGGGGGTCGTTGCGAAGCGTGTCCTCGCGCTCGCGACGGTCACGGGGATCAAAATCTCGCAGGTCGCGACTCCGAAGCCTGCGCTCGCTGCCGCCCCTCTCCGAAAAATCGCGGGCGTGGAGTCGTCGTTCCGAACCATCGCGCTCTCGTGCCCCACGAGACTCGACGCTACGCGACCGCGCCACAGGAACGTCGGCATCCCGATCCATCCGTTCGCTCATCGACGAGAAGCCGCGCCCACTGGCCCCGGAGCGTCCGCGCACGCCACCCTCGTCGTCACCCCCTCGCAAGGCGGAACGCGTCCCCTCGTC
The DNA here is from genome assembly GCA_021782195.1 of bacterium. Taxonomy (GTDB): domain Bacteria; phylum Vulcanimicrobiota; class Xenobia; order RGZZ01; family RGZZ01; genus JAJXVI01. Next base: position 2,604 of record JAJXVI010000116.1, read on the forward strand.
GTCCCCGTCGCTCACGCGGCGGCGCCTTCGCGAACCAAGCGGGGCCTCACGAAGCCCCTCGCCTGCAACAGGCACGGGAAGCGCGTGCGCTCGACCGCTCGAAGAAACGGTTGGCACGACGTACGGATAGCGTGAACGCCACCACTTGATGCTTTCAACGCCGTCCCCCGTGGCCAGCACTCCGATCTCGTGCAGGTCAAGCGCCTCCGAAAAGTATGGCTTGCGGGAGAATATCTGGGCGAACCCGCGGTTGTTGCGACGAAACTTGCGCTGGGCGGCAAGGATCTGGCAGACGCGCTCGCGATCGCGGCGCGAGAGCACCATCGATTGCGTCAGCGGACGCAGCAGGTCCAGGTAGACCTGCTCGAAATCACGGGCGCCCTGCTCGACGAGCCATTCCGCCGTGTGCTGCACCAGGGGTTGGTAGAGCGCGGCAAACAGGGTGGGACGGGTCAGGGGATGTCCCGAGCGAATGCGCTCATCCACGGCGCCGAGCGTCCGCCAGAAGAGGGCACCTGAATCTGGCGCGAACACGCACCGCGTGCCTTGAGGAGTGACAACGCGGGAAAGAGCGGTGTCCTCGTCGTCGGACAGATCGATCTCGTCCTCCTCGGATACCGCCACGTCAACCTCTGTCGAGAGGGCGTCACGCGGTGACAGGTCGTCCTCGAGGTCGTCACCGCCCTCTTCGGTACCCGCGTCTTCGGCTTCAACGCCGAGCAGCCGTTCCTGAGCCTCGCGGTCGGTGTCCTCGTCGGTATTGAGCAACAGTTCCTCCTCCGTCACGACAGGAAGTTCCGAACGCCCCTCAACGGCAAGACCCGGGCCGGCGGGTTGACCGCATACGTACTCGTACACTTCGGGCAACACGATCCGGAGCAGACCGCTTGCCTTCAGCAACTGGAGGGAACGGCAGGCCGCGCCACCCTCCAGCAACTTCGCCACATCCTCGACGACGCGCGAGGTGGAACACTTGCGAATGTCGTCGACGTGATCGCACAGCGCGTCCCAGGTAGCGGGTTCAATGGCGAAGTCAAGGCGGGCGGCAAACTTGATGGCGCGAATCATGCGCACGGGGTCTTCTTGGAAGCGGATGTGCGGTTCGCCGATGGTGCGAATGACCCCGGCTTCGATGTCTTCAACCCCACCCACGTAGTCTATCAGAGAAAAAGAAGCGATGTCATAGAACAACCCGTTGATTGTAAAATCTCGCCGCAAAGCGTCTTCTTCGGGTGAGCCAAAGGTGTTGTCCTGACGGACCAGCAGATCGAGAGCCTCGGTGTCTGAACGTTCTGGCTGGGCTCGAAATGTCGAGACTTCAACGATCTTGTGATCCTTGAAGTGGATGTGTGCCAATCGAAAGCGACGGCCGATAAGCCAGCAGTTGCGAAACAACTTCTTGACCTGGCCCGGACGAGCCGAGGTGCTGACGTCAAAATCCTTGGGATGGCGCCCGATGAGGAGATCTCGCACACCTCCTCCCACGAGAAAGGCGGTGTGGCCGGACCGATAGAGGCGGTAGAGCACTTTGAGTGCGTCGGCATCAATATTCTTGCGCGAGATTGGATGTTCTGAACGGGCAATGATCCGGGGCTGCATGGACCCTTCTTTCGAGAGGACTGGAGCGCCGAAGACCCTCACTGCATATCAACGGCCTGGTCACCGCCTGCGGCCACACTCGCGAATCACCCGGCTCGGCGCTCCTCATAGCACACGCCACCTCGGGAGAGTCGCCACGGCCCTCGCCGAACCTGCCTGGTGCGGCCGTGGACCGGGTGCCATCGTCAGCACCGCCTGCGACGCCTTGCTGGCCTGCAGTTGACTGGGCCAACGCATTCCAGGGAATGCGGGCGAATTACGCGACGCGACAGAGAAATCCTGCCAGGAAGTCGCAACCCCACGGCGAACCGCCGGATCCGCACGCAGGGAACAGATCCTGGAAACGCCTGACGCGAAACCATGCCCGACACGCAATCCCGTACCCACGACCCACAAGAAGGAAACCAGCCCCGTTACCGCAAAGGAAGCGAGCGGCGCGAGACAGCAGACCGCCGTGTCCACCTCTTCTTTCTTGAAGAGACCCCGAAGGCGCGTACGACTTGCCGCATCGCCAGGATCGCGACCAAAAACGTTTCCTGTCTTGCGTGAACGGTGGAGGCAACCACCCGGACAACCTCAGGAGGACGCATGGCGCCGCTCGAAGAGACACTTTCCGCTGAAGAAATCGCTGGCGCTCAGGAGAGCCTGCGCCAGCTCGCAACCGGCTATCAGGCCTCTCGGGCGTTGCACACCGCCGTTCGCCTCGATGTATTCAGCGCGCTCGACGAGACTGCAATGACAGCCGCAGAGCTCTCCAGCCGTCTCCACAGCGACAGCTACGCAACTGAACTGTTGTTGAGCACGCTCGTGGCGATGGGCCTGGTCGAGAAGAACCAGGATTCGTTCGTCAACAGCGCCATCGGAAAAATCCTGCTGACCAAGGACAGCAACTGGTACCAGGGCCAGTTCATCAACCTGATCGCAGACACGTGGGAGCCGTGGGAAAGACTCGAGGACACCGTCCGTAAAGGCGGCCCGGTCGGCATCCCTCCCCTGTTCAACAACGACAAGGTGCGTGCCATGCGCGACACGGCGTCCGTCATCGCCCCGCTCCTGGTCAGCGCCCTTGACCTCTCCCGCGTGCGACGTGTGCTCGAGCTTGGAGGGGGACCCGCCAGCTATGCGCTGGCCATTGCGCAGGCTGCCCCCGAGACGGAAGTCACCGTCATGGAGTTCACCCAGGCGTCTTCTATCACGCGCGACGCAGTGGCGGCGTCTGGTCTCGGCAATCGGGTGCGGGTCGACTCCGGCGACTACCTGATGCGCGATCTGGGGCGTGAAGCCTACGATCTGATTCTTTTTTCCGACGTCCTCGGGTCTGTGCCGCGAGACACCGCACGCGACCTGTTGAAACGGTCACACGCGGCGCTCGTCTCCGAAGGCCGCTGCGTGGTGCACGAATTCCTGTTGCGCGATGACCGGACTGGCCCGCTGCCCTGCACCCTCTACGCCCTCCAACTGTTGCTCGGGTCGGAGAACAGCCACGCGTGGTCAGGGTGGGAAGTCACCGACGCGATGCAGTCGCAGGGGTTCATCCGCATCCAGGTCATTCCATTGCAACCGACGCTCCGCTCCCTGATTGTGGGATGCCGCCCCTGAGTGTTCGGCCCCTGATATCGCGCTCGCGAGGCTCCGCCGCCCGGACCGGACCGTGCACGCCCCCCCGCTATCGCGCTAACAGCGGCCGGTGGCGCTGCTCGTCGGCCAACCCGCTCGTGAGGGACCGCCGTGGTTGAGGCCTCGTCGACACCGAAGTCCGATTCCAGGCTGCTCAACCGCAGCCTGGATGTGGTGGATCTCGTCGGTCTAGGTCTCAATGGGGTCGTGGGTGCCGGCATCTTTCTCCTGCCGGGAAACATCGCCCGCGTGGCTGGAGGCTGGTCGTGGGCCGTCTACACAGGTTGTGCCGCCCTGTGCTTTCTCATCGCCCTGTGTTTTGCGGAGATGGGGAGTCGCTTTGGACGCACCGGCGGCGCCTACGTCTATGCCACTGAAGCCTTTGGCACCTTCCCCGGCTTTCTCGTAGGCTGGATCGTGTGGCTGGCGGCTGTCCTCGGCTGGGCTTCAGTGGCCGTGCCAGTGGCCGCAATGAGCGGCGCCCTGGCACAACCGTGCCAGAACGTACTGGGATGCTCGTTTGGGTTGCAGGCACTGACACACGCCTGGGCACGCTTCGGCTTCGTCGCGGTGTTGTGCACGTTCCTCGCATACCTCAACGTGCGGGGCGCCTCGCTCGGCGCACGGGCCAACAACCTGTTCTCCGTCGCCAAACTGCTCCCACTGGCCATCTTCGTGGTTCTGGGTGCGTGCCATATCGTCGCTTCGCCCTTTGCTCACCACGCACACTGGCACGGTCTGGCAAGCCTTCGCGACTGCTTCCTCTGGGCTGTCTACCTGTATTCTGGTTTCGAGGACATCGCCGTTCCGGCAGGTGAAACGCGCGACGCGCAACGCACGATTCCCATCGCCATCTTCGTCGTCCTCGCGACGGCAACGGCAGTCTATGTTGCCGTTCATCTGGTGGCGCAGGGCGCGTTCCCGGCACTCGGTCACGTGAAGGCAACCGCTCAGGGGGGCGAATCTCCCCTGACGGACGCGGCGCGCGCCTTTCTAAGCGACAGAGGAGTGCTGCTCGTCGCACTGGGCTCCGTTGTCTCACTGCTCGGAACGAACGCCTCCATCGCGTTCACCGGCCCCCGCAGCCTGTATGCACTCGCACGAGACCGATTCATGCCCGCGCGACTGGCGACCGTCAGTCCGCGATGGCACACTCCCGTCGCCGCAATCGTACTGACATCCGGCCTTGTCGTGGCACTCCCCCTCGTCGACCGCCTGGGGATCAGGGACTTCACACTCGACGAACTGGTCAGGCTCAGTGCGCTCGCCTCCCTGCTTCAGTACATTGCCACCTGCGCAGCGGTCATTGACCGCTG
>JAJXVI010000117.1 GCA_021782195.1 bacterium
TTTGCCGTCCCCTTTCACGCGCGAGTGCATCCGCACTGGGAGGAAGGGGACGGGACGAGGCGCGTGCACGCGCCTCAAACGGTGTGGCGGTGGGACGGCGCTCTCCGCACGGACCGCGGTGTCGAGCCGCAGGACGCCCCGCGGATCACTCAGCTCATGAAAGTACGAGACTGCTCGCGCATGAACTGTGCGACGTAATACGGGCCGCAGCCCCCCTTGCCGCTCGAGCCGCTGCCCTTCCATCCGCAGAACGACTGTACGCCAGGCCACGCGCCCGTGGTGGCGCCAGTCCGCCGATTCACGTAGAGCACACCGGCCTCGATCTCGTCGTAGTAGCGCTCGATTTCCTCGGGCTTCTCGCTGAACAGGCCGGCCGTCAAACCGTATTCGGCCCGATTGCAAAGTTCCAGTGCCTCGTCAAGCGAGTCGACCGGGGCCACCGCGAGCACGGGCGCAAATATCTCCGTATAGAAAAGCGGATGATCCTTGGGCAGATCGGTCACGACCGTCGGGGCCACGAACAACGGACCGTGGTCCGCCAGCACAACGCCGCCGTGCACGTTACCGCCGTCCTGCCGGGCACGCTCCACCCAGTGAAGATATCGCGTCACCGCAGCCTCGTTGATGAGCGGGCCAAGATACACGTCGCGCCGCGTCGGATCTCCGATCGCGATGCTCTTCGTCTTGTCGAGCAGCAGTTCCATGAAGCGATCGTACACTGCGCGGTGCACGTAGGCCCGAGAGCAGGCGCTGCACTTCTGTCCGCCAAACCCGAACGCCGACCGCATCGTTCCTTCCGCCGCCTTCTCGACATCGGCGCTGTCCATCACGATGGACGGGTTCTTGCCCCCCATCTCCAGGATGCACGGCCGCGGATACTGCTGGCTGAACGAATGATACAGGCGCATGCCCACTTCCTTGGACCCCGTGAAGATCAACCCCTGGACATGCCGGTGGGTCACCAGGACGTCGCCAAATACGTCGCCCGGCGCCATCACCAGGTTGAAGACACCGTTCGGAATTCCGGCCTCCGCGAACAGGTGAGCCATCCTGACCGCCAGCAACGGCGACTCGGTGGCCGGCTTGAACACCACCGTGTTGCCCGCCACAAGCGCACCGGCGCTCATGCCGGCCGCCAGTGCAAGCGGGAAGTTGAACGGGCACACCACGCCCCACACGCCGAGCGGGCGCAGCACCGACCTGGTATCCTCGTTGGGGGAAAGTCGCGCGAGCGGAAGTTCGAAGCCACGCGCATCTTCCATCTGCTGACAATAGTAGCGGCAGAGATCGGCGGCCTCTTCGACGTCGCCCATGGCCTCGAGTCGATTCTTTCCGACCTCATACGCCATCGTGGCCGCAAGATCGTACTTGTCTCGGCTGATGAGCTCGGCGGCACGTCGCAAAATCGCAATGCGTTCCGACCAGGGCGTGTTGCGCCACTTCCGCCAGGCCTCGTGCGCCCGGTCAACGGCCCGTTCGACGTCGGCCCGCGTACCGCGTGCAAAATGGCCGAGCTCGACGTGCCGGTCGATCGGCGAACTGTCGACGAAAGTGGAGGCTCCGTCCACAGTCCTTCCATCGACAAAGTGGCCGAAGGTCTCGCCGAACGTGGCGCGCACGCGGACGAGCGCTTCGTCAAACGCGGCGTGGAAGGCGTCCTGGTTGGCGCCCAGGGTACTGTAGGTGATCTTGAACTGGGGGGCAGTCTGGACGGTCATCGTTCTCTGGAAGGCCTCCTCGAAAAATTCGGTCGCCACTTCTTCGGGAGACGGGCAGGTTCCTTCGCGAGCCGTGCCCCGGCACCGGCTCGCCACGCTCCGCGACGGACCCGCAGGCACATCCCCCCAACGACACACGGGCCCGCTTCGCGTGGTTCGCGAAACGGGCCCGTTCCTGGCCTGGGGCAACCGCGGCGGTCACTCCCGACCACACCGGTCAGACGGTAGGTCGGTTGCCCTCCAACCGCTCACTGTCTCGAGGCGTCTCTACATACCGCCGCGGCAGCGAGGACCGTGATGACCGTGATGACCGTGTCCGCGCCCGAAGCGGCCGTGGCCACCGCGGAAACCGCGATGACTTGCCATCATGTCCTCGAAGCGGCCCTGCTGGTTGGCGTTCAGATGCTGCTCAACCCGGGAGAAGTAGGCTTTCCGCTCAGCTTTCATCTGCGCAAATCCTGCTTTGCGCATCTCGCGGAGCTTCGCCTTCTGGCTGGCCGTGAGACCGATGGCCTTGAAGCCGCCGCGGAACGAAATCCTGCGACCGGTTCTCAGGTCTTCTTGCATCTTGAGCTTCATCTCGTGCAAGCGAGCCTTCTGGGCCGGAGTCAAGACTGACTGAAAGTTTTCGCGGGCCTGCTTATAGTGTGACCTCATCTGGGCAATGTGCGCGTCATAGATCGGTTTGATGGCGAGGCGCTGGGAATCCGTCAGGTTGAGGCGACGAGCCATCATCTGGAAACGCATGTCTGCACGCCGCGACGATTTCATCATACCGTGAGCATACGCGCTCTGAAGGGCAAAGCTGGTGGCAACCAGCAACAGGCTCAACACGGTCACGACCTTGACCCGAATCGAGTTCATTTCAAATGATCTCCTTGTTCCTTTGGTGCCCGGCCGTGTTCACGACGCAACCGGCACTCTCGACGCCCTCAGTATAGACCGCGACCCTGAAGGAAGGGGCACAGTTTTCTGAAGACTTGGTAAAGACCACCGCGCCACGGTTCCGCGAACCAGACCACGCTTCCCAGCGTGCGTCACCCGACGCCGGGCAGGAACACGCAGAAACAACTCCCCTGCCCGACCGAGCTCTGCACCGCGACGCGTCCGCCGTGACGTTCCACGATGGCGCGCACGATGGCGAGTCCGAGTCCGCTCCCCCCGGTTCGACGCGACCTGGATCGGTCGGCGCGATAGAAACGATCAAAGACGTACGGCAGATCGGTGGGGTCAATCCCGCCCCCGTTGTCGGCCACTTCGAGCACGATTTGACCGTCCTCTGCGCGTGAGCGCAGTTCAACGCTGCCTCCCGCGGGCGTGTATTTGAAGGCGTTGTCGAGCAGGTTCCGCAGCACCCGCGATAACTGGGAAGCGTCGCCACGCGTCCAGAGGCCTGGCGGGTTGTCCAGTTGAAAGCGATGCGCGCGACCGGCGACCTGCGCATAGGCGGCGGCCTCCTCAACAAGCGCGTGGACGTCGATCGGACGTACGTCGATCGGCGCCTCGTCGCCCTGCTCGGCGCGCGAAAGCAGCAAGAGATCACCCACCAGGGCGCTCATCTTGTCCACCTCACGACCGATCGTGGCGAGGGCCCGTGCACGTTTCTCCGGGGCATCGTCCGCTGCTCCCAGCGCGAGAACTTCAGCCGTGCCCGCGATTGCAGTCAGCGGCGTCTTGAGCTCGTGCGAGGCGTCGGCAACAAAACGGCGCTGCGCCTGGAACGAGGCCTGCACGCGTTCCACCATGTGATCGAACGCCTCCGCAACCGAGGAGACCTCGTCGTCACCGGGCCCGAGTCTGGCACGCGCCCCGAGATCGCCAGATGCCACGCGACGCGCGGTCGCGGCCAGGTGCTCGAGAGGCGCCGCGATACCCCGCGCGAGCGTAAAACTCGCCAGCAGGCCAAAGGCAATCGCCAGAATTCCCGCACCAATGAGATAGAATCGCAGCGTGGCCAGCAACTCGTCCTGCTCACGCCACCGCTGCGACAGTTGAAGAAACGCGAGCAACTGCGGGCCGCGATGAACGGGCAGGATCAGCACCTGCCACCGCCGACCACGCACAATGTCGAAATAAAAGACGCCCGGCCCGAGCACGCGGCGCCCCCAGCGTGATTTGCGCGCCGCCTGGATTCTCCAGGCCGCCCGCGCCTGTCGAAGTCTGCGCATGTCGAGTGCCGGGCCGTGACGCACGGAACGAGATGCCCCCAGCACGGTGCCGTCTTCTGAAACGATGCATACCGGCACGAGACGAGTACCGATGCGCGCGGCGAGGACGGAAGCGTCGCGGTCGAGGTCTTCGAGACGCGCGTCGACCTCGGCATCCGGATCAGCCCCCACGTCGTTATCAGGTCGATGCAGGCCCACCACCGCCAGGTAGCGCAAGCGTTGCACGCCCGCGCGCACGAGATAACGACCCACCATGAAGTACAGACCGGAACCCACGACAAGCAAGGTCAACACCAGAACCCCTACGAAAGAGACGCCCAGGTGAAACCGCAGCGAACGACGCCGTGCCATCGGAAACTGCATGCGTTTTCAGTATACGCGGCGAGCGTGGCGAACAGGCTGAAGAACAGCTAAAGATTCCGCGCCCGGCGGGTCATCGTCAACGGGGCAGACCCGCTCAGTCAACCGTCACGCCGGCGAGGCGGCATACCTCTTCCCATTCGTGCGGACGCACAGGCTGCACCGAAAGACGCGAGCCAGGCGCCAGCAGCGCCATGCCGGCCACCCCGCGCTCGGCACGCAGGCGCGAAAGCGTCAGCGGCTCAGGGAAACGGCGCTCAGCCTGCACGTCGACAGTGACCCAGCGCGGCGCGTCCGGGGCACTGCGCGGGTCGAAATAGCGGCTGGTCTCAACAAACTGGGTCGGGTCCGGGTACGCGGCGCGCACCACGCGGGCCACGCCCACCACCGATGGGTTTTTGCGACTGTGGTAGAAGAGCACTCCGTCACCCACGCCGAACTCATCGCGCATGAAGTTGCGCGCCTGGTAGTTGCGCACCCCTTCCCACATCGTGGTTCGGTTCGGACAGCGCTCGAGGTCGTCCCAGGAGAACACGTCGGGCTCGGTCTTCATCAGCCAGTACCGCATGTTCACGCCTCCTCGGCCAGCGACCCGAGTTCGTGGGCAACCAGAAAGTCGGCCGCGCGATCGACCGCAGCGCGCAACTCGTCGAACCGCCCGGTGAAGAAATGACCGGTTCCGTCAATCATCTCCAGGCGAGACGGCGCCGCACGGTTCGCAACAAGACCCTCGATCACCCCCGACGCTCCGAATTCGTCCGCGCTCCCGTGAATCGCGACAAGCGGTTTGCGAGACGCTTCAAGAAAAGCAAAGCGCCAGGTATTGACGGGCATCCCGACGCCTATCAGGCCCGAGACGCGTTCATCGCCCACCCCGACTTCCAGTCCCACCCGCGACCCGAAAGAAAAGCCGCCAAGCCAGCACGGTCGCCCTGGAAAACGGCGCAACAGCTCGTCGCAGGCCGCGCGCACGTCGTCGCGCTCGCCACGGCCTTCGTCGTAGGTGCCCGCGCTGCGTCCGACTCCGCGAAAATTGAAGCGCAACACCGCCAGGCCGCGCTCACGCAACGCACGCGCTACCTGGTAGACCACATTGTTGTGCATGGTTCCGCCGTGCAGAGGATGGGGATGGCAGATGAGCGCCACGCGTTCGATAGGACCGTCCGGCGTGTTCAAGAGCCCTTCCAGGCTGCCGACCGGGCCGTCAATGGTCACGTCTTCGACGGTCAGGGAAACGCTCAATGCCGTGCGACACCGGAAAACTGCAACAGAAGCGCGCGCGGCTTGGGGCGGTCCATCTCCACCAGAAAAATACGCTGCCACTGCCCGAGCGCCAGCCTGCCGTCGATGATGGGCACGACCAGGCTTGCGCCCAGCACCAGCGTCTTGAGATGGGCGTGGGCATTGCGTCCGTGATCCGGGACGATGTTCTCGGTGCGAATGGAGAAGTCGTCGTGTCTGTAACTGGCTGTTGATGAAGCCAGGTGCTCGAGAAAATCCCGGATGTCGTGGTGGAGCAGCGGCTCGTCCTCGTTGATCACGATCGACGCCGTGGTGTGGCGGCAGAACAACACGAGCTGTCCATGCGCGATATGGGATAGCCCCACAGCCCGGTCGACGTCATCCGTGATGTCGACCATCTGCGGAGTCTGGGTCGCCTGAACGTGCAGGTACGAAGCAGAAAAGCGAGAGAGCGCGTCGATGGGAGGGACGACCTCTTCGAGCATGCGGGAAGAGCCAGCGCCTTCGGGCGACGTTGACACAGCCGGGTCATGCGCTATCACAACGTTCACGGGCCAAACTCCTTGAATGCCTCCGCAAGCGGAGGGGACTGGTGGGCCGGATCGCGCGGGTCGAGCCCCTGCGCGATGCAGGCCCAGGCATCGCGCAGACTGCGCGCACCCGCGGCCGGACCCGACGGGTGACCGAAGATTCCCCGCCCGGGCACGACACCAAAATCGACGGTCTTGAAGGTCTCGTACATGGTCTGAAGGGTTCCCGCCCAGTCGCTTCCTCCCGGCATCGGAAGCGCCGGTCTGATCGCCCCCATCGGCTCGACGCAGGCCGCCATGTCACGCAGCACCTGGGCCACCGTCACGTTCATGCGATCCGACAGTCCCGGCATGATGATGGCGTCAAATCCAGCCAGGCGCTGCAGTCGCGTCCACACCAGAGAACTGATTCCGTGGTACGGCACGCGCGAACAGGAGGCAATCATGTCGAAATGCGCAAACAGCGGCATGCGCCCGCGCGCGGCAATCATTCGCGCGGCCGAAAGACCGATCGGCATCGCATTGAGCATGCACGCCGCAGACGCTCCGCCAAGAGACGCCACCGTATCGTAGAGGTCGCCGAGACGGGCCACCTCGTCGGTGATGTTGACAAGGTAGAGCTTACGCTCTCCGGTCTCGCGCGACGCATCGCGTACCCGCGGAAAGACACACGCGGCACGTGCGGCGAGCGGAGCGTAGTCAGTGTCGGCCAGCATCTCGTCGTCCTTGACGATGTCGGCCCCTCCCCGCAGCGCCTGACAGGCCAGTTCGGCGAACGGCTCGATCGGCATGCCGATGTTCGGTTTGATGACGCCACAGAAAATCGGTCGACTCTTCACCCCCAGCACCGCCCGAATGCCCTCAATCCCGAAACGAGGTCCCTCGAACTGTTCCAGGAAGCTCGCGGGAAACTGCACGTCCTCAAGGAGAACCAGCGGCACGTGCGGCGTAAAGAAGGCGCCCTCCCCACACAGCGCGGTCAACAGGTTCGGGATGCGCGCCCCGAAATTGAGCGCCGGATGGGCGATGCGAAGATGGAGACGTCGAAACTTCTGCCCGGGCCGCGCCAGGATC
>JAJXVI010000118.1 GCA_021782195.1 bacterium
GCAAACGCCTCGCCAGGCTCGAATGATGCCATCCGCGCCGTTGTCGTGCCGACTTCCTGCACAACCAGGGTGATGGTACCCGCGACCGGGTCGGCGTCAGCTATGGTCAGGGGAATGCGCTCGCCTCCCTCGACGGGACGCACGATCACGAACTGACCCGCTTTTCGCGAGGTGGCAATTTCCGGCGCCAGAACACGATAGAGCGTGACGCGTGGGGCCAGAGCCTGTCTTTCCACGAGCGTATAGACTGGGCGCAGGTTGTTCCTTTCGGCTGTAGCTGCCTTGGTCAATTTGTTCCTCCTCGGGTTCTCCGGCTCGAGCTCGGAGAACGGTCGTTGTTGTGGAGTGGGGCCCGCGATGGGCGTGAGGTCGGTCCATCTACCTGGACGTGGCGATCGAGAAATGGTCTCGAGCACCCTTTGCGTCGCTCCCGGTCGGGAATCGACGGTTCGACGCAAGGGATGCGAGGAAAAGGGGGGGCGTCAGGATCCGGTGAGAGCCGGTTTCCACGATTGCAGGATGCGGGTGTAGTTGGCGCGTTCAAACGCTGCCGGATCTGCCACATTCTGCTGACTCATACTTCCGCGCATCTGGGTGATCGATTCATACTCGAATTCTTCCATCCAGGCGTTCAGATCCGAGAGTACGCGCTTTGCGTGTTCGGTGCCGTTCTTGAGCAACGCGGAGGCCATCATGGCCACTTTTGCGCCCGCCATCATGCACTTGATCACGCCGAGGTGCGAATGCACGCCGCTCGTAATGGCAAAGTCGGTGTTCACGCGACCGTGCAGGATGGCCACCCATCGGAGGGGCAGGCGCAGGTCCTCTTCGGTGCTGAGGGCCAGGCTCGGCACCACGCTGAGGTTGGTGAGGTCGAAGTCGGGCTGGTAGAAGCGGTTGAACATCACGAGTGCGTCCGCGCCTGCGTCCACGAGGCGCTGAGCCATGTGGGCAGTCGAACTGAAGTGCGGACTCAGCTTGACGGCGACTGGAATTCGCAGACGCGACCGTATGTTGCGCACGGTGTCGAGATATTGCTGTTCGACGTCCGGACCGCTCTGTCCCGGGTCGGTCGCGACGTAGTACAGGTTCAACTCGATGGCACTGGCCCCCGCATCCTGCATGTGCACCGCGTACTCGATCCATCCGCCGCTGGTCACGCCGTTCAGGCTCGCAATCACGGGGATGTTCAGCGCCTTCCGGGCCTTCTGGATGAGGTCGATGTAGGATTCGGTGCCCATGTGGTACGATGCGAGATCGGGCAGGTAGGTCAGTGCCTCGCCGTAGCTTTCGGACCCGTACGACAGGTAGTGATCGAGGGCCTGGCTTTCGCGAATGATCTGCTCCTCGAAGAGACTGAACATCACGATGGCGCCGACTCCGGCGTCTTCCAGGCGTCGCATGCCGTCAAGAGAGTTGGATAACGGCGACGCGGAGGCCACCAGTGGATTGCTCAGGTCGAGCCCCAGGTAGCGGGTGCTAAGGTCAGTCATCAGTGTTTCTCCTTCGGTTGAGTGGCGCCTGTTGCGTCGTGGCTCGCGTCGTGATCATGAGCGTGAAAGCTCATTGTCGGACCCCGGGCGCCGCGTGCGCGGACCCGTCCGGCGACGAGCCGTTCGCGTGTGGTGGGGCCGCGTGTGTTTCGTTTCCGGTCTGTGCGGCGAGGTGCTGGTAACGCTCCCAGCGCTTCTGGACGTCCGACTGGGCGAGTTTGAGCAGACTGGCTGCGGCTGCTGGGTTGTGCTTGATGAGCATGTTGTATCGGGTCTCGCTGTAGATGTACTTGTCCAGCGGGATTGACGGCGCCTTGGAATCAATCTGGAAAGGATTCTTGCCCTCGTCGGCCAGGCGTGGGTCGTAGCGGTAAAGGGGCCAGTGTCCGGATTCGACCGCCAGCCTCTGTTGCGTGAGGCCGTTCTTCATGTCGATTCCGTGCGCGATGCAGTGGGAGTAGGCGATGATGAGGGAGGGACCAGGATAGCTCTCGGCGGCAAGGATCGCTTTCAATGTCTGGGCGTCACTGGCGCCCATGGCAATCTGCGCGACGTAAACGTTGCCGTAGCTCATTGCCATCGCGCCGAGGTCCTTCTTGGGTGAGGGGCGACCTCCCGCAGCGAACTTGGCCACGGCGGCCCGCGACGTGGCTTTGGACATCTGTCCACCCGTGTTGGAGTAGACTTCCGTATCGAGTACGAGAATATTGACGTTCAGCCCGCTCGCGAGAACATGGTCGAGTCCGCCGTAGCCGATGTCGTAGGCCCAACCGTCACCGCCGATAATCCAGACGGTCCGACGCACCAGCACCTCAGCGAGCGACATGAGGTCGCGGACCTGTGCGGGAGCGTTTTTCAGGTCGGCTCCAAAAGTGGCTGCAAGACGTGACTTCAACCGCTCGACGCGTCCGCGCTGTGCGCACAAGTCGCTGTCTGTCTCCAGTGAAGCGTCAAGAATCGAGTTTGCGAGATCGGCTCCTACTGTCTCGCGTAGCGAGGAAAGAAGCGCGCGTGCATGCTGTTCCTGTTGCGTGAGTGCAAGTCGCATGCCGAGCCCGAACTCCGCGTTGTCCTCGAACAGTGAGTTTGCCCACGCCGGGCCACGTCCGTTGCGGTTCTTCGTCCACGGCGTGGTGGGGAGGTTTCCGCCATAGATGGAGGAACAGCCGGTGGCATTGGCGATGAGGGCGCGCTCACCAAACAGTTGACTGACAAGCTTGACGTACGGCGTTTCTCCGCAGCCTGCGCACGCGCCGCTGAACTCGAAGAGGGGCTGCAGGATCTGACAGTTTTTGACGGAGTTGAACGGTATCTGGCCGTCGCGCGCCGGGTCGGGCAGCCCCAGGAAGAAGTCCCACTGCGCTTCGTGGTCAGCGGATACGTTCTGCTTGGCGGTCATGTTGATGGCCTTACGCCCCACGGCAGACTTGTTCTTGACCGGGCAGACTTCCACGCAGAGACTGCATCCGGTGCAGTCCGGGACGGACACGGCGAGTGCATACTGCAAGTCGGGAAGTTCCTTCCATCGAGCCGGGCTCGAAAGGAAGCCGCCGGGGGCGTGTTCAAGCTGTTTGCTGTCACACACCTTGGCACGAATGACGGCGTGCGGGCACACCAGAACGCACTTCCCACACTGGATGCAGATGGCTGGATCCCAGACGGGAACCTCAAGCGCGATGTCGCGTTTCTCCCAGGCGGCTGTTCCGCAGGGGAACGTGCCGTCTACGGGCATGGCGCTGACGGGAAGGTCGTCTCCACGTCCCGCAACGATCTCTTCGAACGCGTGCCGCCACGGCTCGTCCTTCGAGGAGGGATCAGATGACTGTGGTGAAGCGGATGTGTCGCGTCCCTCGAGGGTCCGAGGCACTTCCACGGGATAGAGGCGATCAAGCGCGGCGTCAACTGCAGCAAAGTTTGCATCGATGACTTTCTGACCGCGTTTGCTGTAGGTCTTCTCGATTGCCTTCTTGATGCAGGCGATGGCTTCGTCGCGAGGGAGCACGCCGCACAGGGCAAAAAAACCGGTCTGCATGATGGTATTCATGCGCTGATCCATGCCGGTTTCCCGGGCAACGCCGTAGCCGTCGAGCGCGAACAGCCGCAGTTTCTTATGGAAAATCTCCTCCTGTACGGGGGCCGGGAGACGGGCAAACAGCTCGTTTGCCGGGTACGGGCTGTTGATGAGCACGGTCGCGCCTTCCACGGCATTGGCGAGGACCGGATACTTCTCGAGGAAGTTGAACTGATGCACGCCGACAAAACTGGCGTGACTGATGAGGTACGGGCTCCGGATCGGGGCCGGGCCGAAGCGCAGGTGCGAGACGGTGACGGAACCGGACTTCTTCGAGTCGTACACGAAGTAGCCCTGAGCGTAGTTGTCGGTCTCTTCCCCGATGATCTTGATGGAGTTCTTGTTGGCCCCGACCGTACCATCAGAGCCGAGTCCCCAGAAGATGGCGCGAACCTCTTCGGGTGGCTCGATGACGAAACCGGGGTCCCACTCGAGCGAGAGGTGGGTGACGTCGTCGTGGATGCCGACGGTGAAGCGGGAGCGTGGTTGAGGACGGGCCATCTCATCGTAGATACCCTTGACCATTGCGGGCGTGAATTCTTTGGAGGAGAGCCCGTAACGTCCACCAATGACGCGCAACCCTCGCCCGGCCTCGAACACTGCGGTAACAACGTCGGCGTAGAGCGGTTCTCCGGTCGCGCCTGGCTCCTTGGTGCGATCGAGGACGGCGAGTACGCGCACACGCTCCGGCAGGGCGGAGAGAAAGTGTTTTGCTGAGAAAGGACGGTAGAGGCGGACCTTCAAGAGGCCGACCTTCTCGCCTGCGGGCACGAGCTTCTCGACGGTCTCGTGCGCGGTCTCCGCCCCTGAACCCATCATGACGATGACGCGCTCGGCATCTGGAGCGCCGACGTAGTCGAACAGGTGATATGTGCGTCCGGTCAGCGACGCGAATTCGTCCATCGCGCTCGCGACGATCTCGGGTGTCGCCTCGTAGTACGGGTTGCAGCGTTCGCGTGCCTGGAAGAAGACGTCGGGATTCTGGGCCGTGCCGCGTATGACCGGCCGATCGGGGGAGAGGCCTCGAGCACGGTGGGCGCGGACCAGATCGTCGTCAATCATGGTGCGGATGACGTGGTCAGAGAGCTTGTGGACCTTGGCCACCTCGTGCGATGTGCGGAAGCCGTCGAAAACGTGAAGGAAGGGGATGCGGGAGCGCAGGGTGCTTGCCTGGCAGATGAGCGAGAAGTCCATCACTTCCTGGACCGAGTTGGCGTACAGTTGTGCCCACCCGGTCGAGCGCGCCGCCATGACGTCGCTGTGATCCCCAAAAATTGAAAGTGCGTGGGTTGCGATGGTACGCGCCGTGATGTGGAAGACTGTGCTGGTGAGCTCTCCGGCAATCTTGTACATGTCGGGGATCATCAAGAGGAGTCCCTGACTTGCCGTGAACGTTGTGGTCACCGACCCTCCCTGAAGGGAGCCGTGAATGGCGCCGGCGGCACCGCCCTCTGACTGCATCTCCTGGATGAGTGGCCGTTCACCCCAGAGGTTGCGTTCTCCGGCTGCGGCCCAGGCGTCTGCGAGTTCGCCCATGGGCGAGGATGGCGTAATGGGGTAGATGGCAATGACTTCGTTTGTCTTGTACGCGACGTATGCGGCAGCCTCGTTTCCGTCAATGGTGACGGATGTGCCGGTGGATTGAGCTGTCTGGTCTGACATGGTGAGCCTTTCTGGGAGGACGTGCGGAAGCCGGGCGCTGCGCTTGCAGAAATCTGCGGGCTTCCTGCTCGTAGATCGAGACCGTGCGGGAGGCCATTCACAGGTGCGCGATCACCCGGACCCGCTGAAAGCGGGCTCCAGCGGACCGGGTGGTCTTGTGCACGGGTGAGCCTATACGGCCGTGTCGGTCGCGGGATCGTTCTTGGTCACCGCGGTGATAAGCGCGACAAACCCCAGTTCGACGCAAGTGTAACCGATGGCCCAGCCGACGTTACCGGTGCCGAAGCCGTAGCTGTGGAGGCCTTTTCCGAGCACGTAGTTTACGCCGTACCAGGCCATCAGGACGCCAAGGAATCCGACGACCGAGCCCACGGCGACGCCGCGCGGTCCAAGCCAGCCTGCGTACTGTCCGTGAATGATGAGCAGGTAGCCGAGCAACGCGATGAGTGCCCAGACTTCCTTCGGATCCCAGCCCCAGAAACGACCCCAGGAATACTGGGCCCACACGCCACCGAGCAGGGTACCTGCTGCGAGGAGGAGTACGCCCACACGAAGGGTCGAGTTCAGGAAACGGGCGATGGAGGAGCGCTTCTCATCTGAGGAGTGAAGGAAGCTCATGACGAGCCAGCCGTGGCCGAGCGCCATGGCCAGGGTAAATGCTGCGTAACTGAGCGTGATGGTGAGCACGTGCACGGTCAACCAGAAGTTGCTGCGCAGCACCGGCATCAGCGGTTGAATGCTTGGATCGAGCGCGCTGGGCAGTGCGTCCGTGAGGATGAGCAGGATGGCTGCCATGAGCGTGGCAGCAATTGCCGCGGCAGGCTGTTTGTACTTCCACGCGAGTGCAAGACCGAGGCCTGCGCAACCCCACGCGACCCAGACCACCGACTCGTACATGTTGGTGACTGGCGGACGGTGGGAGATGAGCACGCGCATCACGATGCCTCCCGTGTGGACCAGGAAGCCGGCAATTGCGAGCGTGAGCGCGACCGGGCGGAGGGTCTGCCAGTATGTGCCGAGGCCGACGAGGATCAGGGCGGCCAGGTAGAGTTCCCAGGCTACGCGGAAGGGGCGATAGTGATTGTACGCCAGTTCGAGGTCAATGGCCTGGGAAGTCAGATACGCCGCACCAGCCTTGGTACGCATGGCGTCCTCGAAGGCGCGGACGTCCTGGCTGAAGCTCTTGTCATTTGCGACGTAGGCTTTGAAGAAGGCGACCAGGAGGGTTGCACTGTTCTTGTCCATGCCCTGGATGTCCGCCGGAGTAAGCCAGGCTGTGTTGGGATCGGGTCCGGTGGGCACCATTGCGAGGATGCGTCCGTTGAACACTTCCTCAAGCATTTCGACGCGCCCGAAGACAACGGTGGCTTCCTTCTCGAGGTTTGTGGCGTTCTGTCCCTCGTTGCGGTCAGCCTGTGCGAGGTCGTGAAGTTTCTGGTTTCCGGCCAGCACTGTCAGCGGGAAGTTTGACTGTCCGGGGTCGAGCCCGATGGCGGTCTTGAGCGGTTTGTTGGGGACGTAGATGAGGGAACGGTGCGACCAGGCTGGACCGTGTGTCGTCCACGACAGGACGAGTTCCACCGGGTCGCGCCCCTCAAATGACTGACTGCCCGTCACTGTGAGGACGATTTCGCGAGCGAAGGTGTCGAGAGGCTGCACGCGCCCGTCAGCCTGCACCGGCAGCCGGCGAATCGCGCTCATGTCGAGCGTGCTGGGCGGGGGCACGGTGTCATTTGCGGCGCTACCGGAGGTGCCGGTCGTATCTCCACCTGCGGCGTGGGGATTGTCACCCGTCGCGGGCGGCATCTGTGCGTGGGGATTGTCACCCGTCGCGGGCGGCATCTGTGCGTGGGGATTG
>JAJXVI010000119.1 GCA_021782195.1 bacterium
AGCCGGTCGAAGGTCCAGATGTTCAGGTCGAGGATGCGCACCTGCCAGTCCGGCAGTTCTCGTTCCACGTATGCCTTCAACATGGCTGCACCCAGCGGCGGGGACGTCGGCATGGTCAGGGGCGGAAATACCAGGACGAGCGTCTTCTTCGGGGCACCAGAAACAGGCCCCCGGGTGATCTGCGTGTTGTCTGTCATCATGAACCTCGTCGTTCGCCCGTGAGTCGAGGGTCGAGTGCGCGAGGATTTCGCGGCGCCGCGCCGTGGTCCTCCGGCGCCGCGAAACTGCAGGGGGTCAGGCTTTGGGTTGTATCGTGGTCATCAGTTCGCGGGCGGGCTCGTGGTCTGATCCAAGTCCGTGCAGGCTGGCGGCCACCCCGATGGCGCCGGTGGGCACGCCCGCTTCATTGACGGCCTGGATGGCGGTTTCCACCGACACGTCGGTGGCAGCGCGGCTGAGCGCACGCCCGAGTCCAATGATGGCCTCGCGCTGTGGTTCGTCAATGCCGAGCAGTTTTGAGATGTGGCACAGGGTGGTGTGCTCGCTCTCCTCGAGGCGCCCGTCGTGCAGGCAGCCCATCGTGGCAAGGTCGAGCAGCAGGCTGTGCTTGAGGGCACTCCCTGCCAGGTGGGAGATGATCTGCTCGAACTCACGGTCCGGGGTGCTCATGGCCGCCATGACGCGTCCCCGAGCGGTGGGGCCGAGGACGTAGCGCATGCACAACTCGCGCACCGCGAAGATGTCTTGAGAAGTCACGGTGCCGTGAGCGGCAATCATCGAGGCTACGACCACGAGGTAGTCGGCGCGTTCCGACTCGTCGAAGTCAGTCAGGTGAACGGACGGCATGGCTGCACTCCTTTCCCGGGGCGGTCCCGACCGGGGCCTTCGCAGCGGAAGGGGCGCGGGTCGGAGCCGTGACCTTCCTTTTTGCTTCTTGTGCGAGGTTCCTGCGCGGTGGAGGAAATTGGCCGGACCGTGCGAAACGCCTGTTGTGAAATGAACGGTTCCGCGTGGGTGGAGGCGGCCGGTTCTTCTTGCCTGTCAGGCGGAGCCGCGGGCTGCCGCGTCGTAGCCCAACCGCGCGGAAATCGCTCCGGTGAGCAGGAGGCCTGTGATGTTTGACCGTCTCTTCAAGCTGTGGAAAGGTTTCTGGGCGGAGTGGATCTCCCGCGTCGAAACCCGCAACCCGAGGCTGTTGCTGGCTGCAGAGTCAAATGCGCTGAGCGAGGCCATTGCCAACTACAACCTGAACCTCTCGAAGCAGGCCGGGCTTGTCAACCAGCTCAAGATGCACGCTGCGCACACGCGTACGGAGCTCGACCAGGAGACTGCTCGGGCGCGTGCGCTGTACACGGCGAACCAGATGGAGGAAGCGGGTCGACACGCGATGCGGGTCAAGACGCTCCAGCAGCAGCTTGCCGACCTCGACGACCAGACGAAGAAGGCGGACGAACTGTACGTGGCCCTGACAAAGCAGCGCGACAGCTATGTGGGTGACGCAAAGGCCCGGATCGAGTCGATCAAGCAGAAGATGACGCGCGCGGAGGTGGCCGAGTCTCAGGCAAAGCTGGCCGAGATTGCCGGTATCACCGGATTCAGCATTGCGGGCTCGGGAGCGACGTTGCAGCGTCTTGATGAGAAACTCGACGAGCGGGTTGCGCAGGCACAGGGCAAGGTGCGTGTTGCGGCCGACTCCGTGAACGGCCTGGGTCAGGACGAGCAGGCAATCGAGGAACGTGCGATGCAGGCACAGGCGCTTTCGGAGTTTGCGGCGTCAATGGGCCTCGAACCCCCGCCGGCCGCGCGGGTGGCTCCGGTTGCCGCAGCGCCGACGCGCCAGCTGGGTCCACCGGCCATCGAGCGAGAGGTTGCTCCTTGACCGAGAGGGACATTCGATTGTGACTGCGCCGAAGCTGGTCCCGTGGGCGGAGGAAATGGCTGAAGTCTTCCGGGCCGGCACCGTAGGCCAGTTCATCCTGCACGGCAATGTGTTTGACCTCGTAGCGGACGCGTCATCGGATGTGCTCCGCTACATGTCTTTGCGCGACTACCTGAGCGAGGTGCTGTTCGCGCAGTATGACTGCGTGCTCTGCTACAATCGCGGGAGCGGTCTGCGCGCCATCAAGGGGCGCAAGGAGTTTGCGCGGTTCCTGAAAATGCTTGACGACTGGAGCCAGACAAACTACTCCTCGTCGACCCTGCCCCGCGACCCTGCGCAGGTTTTCGATCTGCTCGACCGGTTTGTTCGGTACTGCAGTCGTCGTACCATCATGGAAGATGGCGTTTCGCGGGAGGTTCCGCTTCGCGTTGCGGTTGTCGTGGAGTTTGCGGGGTTTGTCGTGCCGCAGACCGACGTTGCGCGACTCGATGGTGGCACCTCGGAAATCCTGATCCGGATGTTTGATCAGGCCAGCGATCCAACGTTGCTCAGCGCGCAGTCGATAGGCGTGCTCGTGGTGGAGAATCTTGCGGATATTTCGCGCCTCCTCGTCGAGAACCCGTACTTTGCCAAGATTCACATCCCGTTGCCAGGGGAGGATGACGTTGCACGCCATCTCTGCTTTCTGGCGGAGCGCTATCCGGAGTTTCGGGGGTTGTGTGACGTGCCGCTTGAGGCGATGTCACACAGACTTGTCGGACTGAGCACGGTCAACCAGCACAACCTGGTCGCGCGGGCGGTACAGAACGGCCATCGCATCACCGACGTGTTTCTGGCTCGTGTGAAGAAGGAACTGATTGAAAAGGAATGTTTTGGCCTCCTTGAGTTCATCGAGAGCGGGACGACGCTCGACGCGGTTGCTGGCATGGAGGCGGCCAAAGCCTGGCTTCGTGACGACGCCACCCTGATTCGAAACGGGCAACGCCGCTCTCTTCCGATGGGCTACTTGATGACCGGACGCATCGGTACGGGAAAGACGTTTCTGGCCACGTGCTGGGCAGCTGAGGTCGGGGTACCGTTCGTGGCTTTCAAGAACTTTCGTGACCGCTGGGTAGGCGCCACGGAGGGCAACCTGGAGAAGATCTTCAACGTGCTGCACTCCCTCGGTCAGGTCATCGTATTTGTGGACGAGGCCGACCAGATGACGGGCAAACGCGGGGGAGGCGACGGGGAGGGCGGTCTGGGGGGGCGGATCTACGCGATGCTGGCCCGCGAGATGAGCGAACCGTCCAATCGGGGGCGGATCATCTGGATTTTTGCCACGTCGAGACCCGACCTGCTGGAGGTGGATCTGAAGCGGCCGGGGCGCCTGGACGTGCACATTCCGCTGTTTGCTCCCCAGACCGAGGAGGAACGTCGTGTGCTGTTTGCGGCGATGGGGCGAAAGGTCGATTTTCCGCTGCCGGCGGAGGAACTTTCAACCCTGTCCCTGCCGTTCGACATGGGGGGCAATGAAATGGAGGCGCTGATGGTGCGGGCCCTGCGTCGCTACGACCTGGCCTGTGCGGCAGGCGCTTCGCTGCCGTCGCTGCGAGACGTACTACAGCAAGTGCTGGCAGCGTATCGACCGTCCCCTCACAGCCAGCACCTCGAATACATGGATCTGATAGCGGTCAATGAGTGCACCGACTCCCAGTTCCTGCCGCCGAACTTTCGCGACATTGCCCCGGCCGACCTCGACGAGCGTATCGATCGGTTGAGGCGTGAGCTGCGGTTGAGTTGAATCTTGCCTGTGGAAAGTGTGACGCCGGGTGTTCGTGCCTCTCAGGCCGAACACCCGGCGTCTGGTTTCGTTTCATTCTATGGGCGTGACCGGTCGGTCAGCGACGTGGGTGTGGCGGGTTCATCGGACCGAGCGGCGTGATGTGCACGAGATGGTCGCCACCGATGTAGGCGCCATACGTGGTGCCTACAAAGACGGCTTCCGGAAAGCGCGGACCGATCTCCTGACCGCCGGCCTCGTGAAAGTGCACGTAGAAAGTTGAATCTCCCACGGGCAGTCGGACGGGCGCGTGAAAGTCGACCCCAGCGCCGAGTGGGATGCCTTTCTTGCCGACCGTGTTGTTCTGAGCAAAGAAATCGAGGGACAGCGGTTTGCCAGTGAAGTTGATCATGGCCACGCCCTGAGGCTTCTGCTGGCCTGCGTCGACGGCCCAGGCGGCCGGTGCGACGGTGATGTGGCCGCTCGCATCCTGGTAGATCACCAGGCTGCGATCATTTGTGACCGAGCCGGACCAGACTTTTGCGCCCATGTCGTCAACGATTGAGATGTTGACCTTGCGGGCCGAGTCGGGAATCGTGTCTTCAGCCAACAAGAGACTCCCGATGTATGAACCGTTTTGGTCGTCTCTTGCGCCAAGATCGCGCGTCACGGTGGCGCCACTCGGCAATTCCACCGATACCTTGAAAGCCCGAGATACGAAATTCCTGAACATGACGTCTGCCCGGGCGGGTGATGCAGCCACGGAGCTGAAAAAGATTGCTGCGCCGATGAGCGACGCACCTGCCGTTCGCCAGATGGACATTCAGAGACTCCTTTGCTGAAAGGTCGTTCAGGCGGATTGCAACGCTGCCTCCCCCTGTCTTGTAACCCGCTCCCTGTCGTTGCTTGCTCCGCGTGGGATCGGTACGGATTGTCGAGCCGGACGGCTGCAGGGCGGTCAATGACACGAAGGCTCGAAGAGCCTGCTTCGTGTCACGAAGTTCCAGTTCCTGTGCCCTCACCCGTGTCCGCTCTGGGTGGCGCGGGTCTGCGTCAGATGATGCGGGGAAAGCGTCGTTTCCAGTTGGGGGTGAGCATTCGATCAATCACGTCGTCGACCATGATGATGCCGTGCAGGACTCCGTTCGTATCGACCACCGGGACGGCCAGCAGGTCATACTTCATGATGGCGTCGCGGGCTTCGTCCACCGGGTCGTCCACATTGACCTTGATGCAGTTCTGTTTCATGAACGTGACGATCTGCCGGTCCGGTTGAGAGACGATCAGGTCGCGCAGCGACAGCACGCCGAGCAGTCGCTCCTGTTCATCCACCACGTACAGGTAGTAGATGGTCTCGGCATCAGGTTCAAGCTCTCGCAGCCGGTCGATGGTCTGCTGCGCGGTCAGCGTATTGGGGAGGCTGATGAACTCGGTGGTCATGATGCCACCGGCCGAGTCTGGTTCGTAGCTGAGCAACTCCTTGACGTCGGCGGCGTCTTCGGCTTCCATGCGGCTGAGGAGGTTGGCCACTCGCTCGGGTGGCATCTGTGCGATCAGGTCGGCGGCCTCGTCCGGGTCCATCTCCTCCAGAACGCTGGCGGCCTGTTCATCGCTCAGGGTGCGGAACAGGGAGACCTGCAGGTCGTCTTCCATCTCCTGCAGGGTTTCAGCCGCGGTCTCGGAGTCGAGCGATGCAAACAGTGTTTCGCGCTGCGGTACGTGCAGATCGGTGAGGATCTCCGCAAGGTCTGCCGGGTGGAGCAGGTTCCACTTCTGACGCGAAATCGTGAGTCGGATGTGGCGCACGTCGAGCGACTCCACGTAGTCCCAGGGGATGATGCCCGGGGCTACGGTCAGATGCAGCAGCGAGATGAGTCTTTCGCCAAACTGCTCCAGGCCCAGCCGGCGGAGAAGGCCACGGGTGCTGACGTCGACGCCGACCACCCGCATCTGCTCACCGACTTCGGAGAGTTGCAGGTCGTTGACGCGCACCACTCGCCGACCGTCGGTATCGACGATCTGTTTGTCGAGCAGGTCATAGCAGAGCGAAAGTTCTCCCTCGCTCGATTCCGGGTCCAGGAGTTCCGCGCCGTCTACTGCGACGCAGCCGTGCTCGTCAATGGAGACCACGCTTGACCACGGCAGCCGCGCACTGGTTCGTCCATGCTTGACGAGCACGGACGACACGGACGGAGCATCGTCGGCGGGTACGAAGAGGTCGCGAATGCGTCCGATTGAACGTCCGCCCGAGGCCACCGGCTTGTTCAGAAGGTGGCTGAGGTAGATCATCAGGCCGTCAGATGCTTGCCCTGCGATGGCGTGTAGGGTGGTCCCATGGGGGGCAGTTTCTCGATCTGCTCCACCAGATCTTCGTGAGGGCGCGGGATGACGTGAGCGGTGACCAGTGTGCCCACGCGTCTGGCCGCCTCGGCGCCTGCGTCGACCGCAGCCTTGACTGCACCGAGTTCGCCTTCGCACATGACGGTGAGGAGTCCGGCTTCCGCGTTCTCTCGCGTACACAGGCGTACGGCCGCAGCCTTCGCCATGGCGTCGGAAGCCTCAATGAGGGCAACGAGACCGTTCGTTTCAATCAAGCCGAGAGCCCTGATGGCCATGGCATTCCTCTTTCTCTCGTGACTCTGTCTTTCTCCCGAGACTTCAGTCGACGGCCCTCGATACTACGACCGTGGACCCGGAAATCCTGCGCCTGAAAGTCACACCGGACTACCGATTCTGGATGGTTGCAAGTACCTGGTTGATGGCGTTGCCCAGCAGTTCCTCGAAGGAGTGTCTGGGATCGGGAGTCGGCGGCCCGCCGTGTGGAACCTTCTTGTCGAGGAAGGCCTTCTGGTTGTCGTCGAGCGTCTGGAAGATGGTGGTCACCGCGGTCGGGATGGACCCGGCGACCTGCTGGTACCTGAGCAGCACCGGCAGCATCTGCCGTGCCTGCTCTCGCGTGATCTGGAGGGAGTCGCTGGATTGCAGGGCGACCACGGCGGCCAGGTATTCGCGCAGGTGGAGTTTTCCCGCAGTACCGGGAACGGCTGATGGGCTGGCTATCTCTTCCGGACTGGCCGGCACACCTGGTATGGGACTGAGGCCTGTGCTCGAGTTTTCGTTCATTCCGGTCGTGCCGGCCTGGGGGGACGATGGTGTCGGACCGGTGGAGCCGGGCTGCGATTGCGAGGCCGGTGCGCTCGAGGACTGCCCGGTGGAACTCCCCGTGGCGCCTCCGGAGCTGTTCTGCTGGCCCACCAGACCGCCGACATAGCTGCTGCCGCTGACCACGCCGGTGGCGTAGGCATCGCTGGCAGCGTCCTTGAGCTGGCCCCAGCCGCCGTCTGAGTTCTGCCGGCTCAGGAACTTGTCGATCTCCGCTTGGGGCGTCTTCGCCGGCTCGGCCGACCGGATATCG
>JAJXVI010000120.1 GCA_021782195.1 bacterium
CCGTTGCCTGCTGGTGCGCCAGATACGCTCCCGAAGATGGCGTCAGACCGGCGGCGATTGCTGAAGCGGTGCGCATGAAGATCGGACTGTACGGGGTGGTGTGGGCCGTCAGGTAGCTCTGGTGAACGTAGGTCCCGCGTGCGACAAAGGTGGTAAGAATGGAGATTCCGAAACTGCCCCCCAGGTTTCGCATCAGGCTGTTGATACCCGTCGCGTTGGGGATTTCAGGCTGCGGAAGCGTTGCAATGGAGATGGTGGTCAGGGGCACGAAGATGAAACCCACCGCGAATCCGGCAATCACCATGGGGATGGCCACATTCTCGGGCAGGATGTTCATGTCGATGCCGCCGAGCATGAACTGCGAGAATGCCAGTCCGAGGAACCCGCCCGTGATGAGAACGCGCGCGTCGATCCTACCCACGAGCCTTCCGACCACCAGCATGCTCAAGAATGCCCCGATTCCCCGCGGACTTACCGCCAGCCCGGAATTGAGCGCACTGTAGCCCATCAGGTTCTGCAGGAAAAGCGGGAGCAGGGCGTTGCTCCCGTACAGCACTGCCATCATCACGGCCGTCATGGACGTCGAGATCGCGAAGTTGCGATCCCGTAGCACCGCGAGCTTGACGATTGGACCTTTGACCCGAAGTTCCCAGAGGATGAACGACAGCATCGCCAGGGACGAGACGATTGTGGCGATGATGATCCAGCGGGCGGAGAACCAGTCGTCCTGCTGTCCCTTGTCGAGGATGACCTGAAGCGAGGAGAGCCACAGCGCCATCAGCCCGAATCCGATGTAGTCGATCATGTTCTCGGATCGCTTGAGGTACGGCGGATTCTCCACGAACGTTTGCGCCATCAGCATCGCCAGGATGCCCACGGGCAGGTTGATGTAGAAGATCCAGCGCCACGAGTAGTTGTCGGTGATCCATCCGCCCAGGGTCGGGCCGATGATGGGAGCAACGACGACGCCCATCCCGTAGATGGCCATCGCCTGTCCACGTTTTGCGGGCGGAAAACTCTCCATCATCACAGCCTGTGCAATCGGCTGGAGCGCACCGCCCCCGACGCCCTGGAGCACGCGTGCAAGCACGAGCATGTTGAGGCTGGTGGCCGCACCGCACAGTCCACTCGCCACGGTGAAGAGGACAATGCAGGTCGTGAGGAACTGCTTGCGTCCAAAGTGCGAGGAGAGCCACGCGGTCGCGGGAAGCACCACCGCGTTCGAGACCAGGTAGCTTGTGAGGACCCACGTCGACTCGTCAGTCGTGACCGAAAGGTTGCCCGCGATGTGCGGAAGTGAGACGTTCGCGACCGACGTATCGAGAACTTCCATGAAGGTGGCCAGCATGACCGAGAAGGCGACCAGCCACGGGTTGAAGGAAGGTTTCCAGGAGTTGTGCGGATCGCCGGTGGGAGCTGCCCTCGAGGGCACGTTCTGGTCGGAGCTCGCGGCCATCAGTGTACGTCGACTTCAGGTTCAACCGACATGCCAGGGCCAAGCTGCACGCCGGGCTGTTCATTGAAGACAATCTTGACCGGCACGCGCTGAACGATTTTGACGTGGTTTCCCGTCGCGTTCTCCGGAGGAAGGAGCGAGAAACGGGCGCCACTTCCGTCCTGGATGCTGTCGACGTGTGCTTTGAAGACCCGCCCCGGAAAGGCGTCAACGAACACGTCCACGGGTTGCCCTGGCTTCATCCGATCGAGCTGCGTCTCCTTGAAGTTGGCAACAACCCACACGTTGTGAGGGACCACCGCGAGCAGGGCCTGCCCGGGCTGCACGTACTGACCGATCTCCACGGATTTATGGGTGACGCGACCCGTCTCGGGTGAATAGATCCGCGTGTATGAAAGGTTCAAAAGCGCGGCTTCAAGCGCGACGCGGGCCCCTTGAATGTCGGCCCTGGCCGCACGATGGTTCGTGATTTTCACGGCAACCTGCTGAGGAGCCGAGTTGGCTGCCGCGAGCCTGGCCTTTGCCTCGCCGACCTGTGCCTGGGTTTCCTGCACCACGACGTCAGACTCGCGGATCTGCGAGCGTGCCTGGGCGACTCCCTGGCGCGCGGCCTGTGCCTGTGCCTGCGCCTCGCCGACCGCCGTGCCTGCCGCGTCGGCTCGACGGCGCACCGACATCAGCGTGGCAGCGGCTTCGCGCGATGCGGCCACGGCGTTGTCGAGCTGCTGCCGGGACACCTCGTCCTGTGCATACAGCTGGGCATAGCGATGTCTGTCCTCCGACGTGCGCGACGCCTCGGCCTGTGCCGCAGGAATCTGGGCCAATGCCTGGGCATAGGTGTGTCGCGCGGTGGCCACCTGTGCCAGGGCCTGTTGCAGCCGCGCTTCTGCCGCGCCCGCGGTATCACGGGCAACCTGCACGGCCGATTGTGCCTTTTCAACGTTTGACTGGGAGGCGTCGACGCTCGCCGCCGCGAGATCGACGTCCGCATTCGTGGTGACCGAGGTTAAAGCCACGGCTTGCGAGGCGGCGCGCGCCTGTTCCTTCGCCAGTTGCAGCGCGGCACGGGCGCGGTCCACCTGCACCTGGAAGTCGCGCGGGCCGATAACCGCGAGGAGCTGGCCCTTGCGAACCTCCTGGTTGTCGTGAACCAGGACCTGGGTGATGATCCCCGGAATTCTCGGGCTCACCTCTATGATGTGCCCTTCGATGAATGCGTCATCGGTCGTTTCGTGCGCGTGCACGTACTTGATTTCACGCCACAGGAACGGAGAGGCTGCCAGCAGCACGATGAGGAAGACGACCCAGAAGGCGCGTCCACTGTTGTTCTTTCCTGAGTTTTCGGGGGTCTGCGCGGAGGAATTCGCGGCGTTCGACGACGCGGAACGGTCAGGGGTATTCTGCGGTTCTGCCATGCTCATCTCACTTTTTGGGTGCGGGTCGGCCCGAGGCCGCTGCGGGCGACGGGGTCTGCTGCTGACTGCCGGTCGGGGACGTGGAGGTGGCCTTAGCGGGAAATGCGGCCCGGCGGGGGGCTGTTGGCGGGACGCAGCCGGTCGGGGACGTGGCCGGGTGCGGGATCTGTTGGGGGGATGTGCCCGGGGACGGGGGTTCGGGTCTGGGCAGGAAAGGATACTCTTCCGCCTGTCCCAGGGCGGCTGCGAGGTTGATTCTCGCGATCTGGTACTGGGCAAGCGCCACCGCCTGGTCGTTGCGAGCATTTGACAGTGACGTCTGGGCGCTGAGCAGTTCGATGTTGTCTCCAAGGCCTGCCCTGAACCGGTCGCGTGACATCTTGAGCTCACGCCGCGCCAGGACCACCGCGTGGTCGGCCGCGTCGACCTCTGAGGAAGTTGTGCCCAGGGTGTCGATCGCAAGCCGTACGTCCTGGTCGACGGTCACGTAGAGGTCATTGAGCCGGCTGCGCGCCTGTGACTCCTTGCTCAGCGCCTGCATCACGCGTCCGTGGGTCAGGTCTCCGTTGTAGAGCGGAATGTCGAGTTCGAGGGTCACCGCGTGCACGGGCGTGACTTTGGAAGAGAGCGGTGCGTCGCCGCCGAAGCCGTAGTTCGCCGCCAGCCCGAGCGTCGGGGAATAGGCGGCGCGGGCCGCCTGTACCTCGAGCTTGCTGATGGCAAGCTGCTGGCGGGCGACCATCAGCTCGGCGCGTTGCCGGCGCGCCTGAACAAGCGCGGCCTTGAGCGGTGGAGTCGGCTCTCGCTGTGCCACCAGGGGGTCGGTCAGCACGAGATGCCGGTCGAGCGAAATGCCCGTCAGATGTTCGAGATAGAGTTCCGCCTGCTGTGCCATTGTCCGGGCCTGGGCAAGCCGGACTCTCTCTTGCGAAAGGCGCGTGTCGGCGCGGGTTACGTCAAGGCCCGTGGCGATGCCCGCGTCGCGTTGACGCGTGGCGAGCACGAGCAGGCTGTCGGCGAGACTGACGTTTGCGCGTGCGTCAATCACGGCACGTCGCGCGCGAAGCAGGGTCACGTACGCGGTCTCAACGGCGCTCGCGACCTGCTCGGCCGCAAGCTGTTCGCCAAGTCGTGCCAGACGAACCCCTTCCCGTCCACTGCGTGCATACAGGGTCGCGGACGTATTGATGAGGCTCTGCACCAGCTTGATGCGTGAGTCAAAGGCGAAGAAAGGCCCGACGCTGGTAATGTTTAGACCGTGCATCAGGGCGCCAGTGAACCCTGTTTCCACGAGGTTCATGGTTTCGTTGGTCTGGCTCGTGGAGATTTCGAGGCTGGGAAGCAGGGGGGCCTCGCTCTGCGTGGCCACGGCGCGGGCTTCACCGGTGCGCTCAACGGCCAGTCGCATCTGCAGGTTGCTTCGCAACGCGGCGCGGACCGCCTGGGCCAGCCCCAGGCGGAAGTCCGGTCGGCGGTCCGAAGGGTCTAGCGTGATGGTTGTGGGTGAAAGTGCCGTGGCGGGGACGGCGCCGCGGGGCGACCGCCGCGACCCGCCGGTCGGAATGCTGACCTGGGTGCCCGTGGGGAGAGGCGAAGCACATGCCGGCCAGGCCGTGAGGGTTGCGAACAGCAATGCGAGCGCCACTACGCTGTTTCGCGCACGCCGGGACGGGGGCACAACGCGCGGTTGCCACGTCTTGATACCCATCTCGGCCGGCTGCTCGCAGGAAAGTGTTTCACACCAGGACCGCTCCCTGTCGGAACCCATGAACGGGTGTTGTTCGACGTTCGGGCAGGGACGCGTTTGCTGTGGGCCGCATCTGGCGGCCCTCGCGAGTTCTGCCATCGAGGCTTGAGGTGCGTTCACCGTGCCACCTCCTGTGCCGATCCGCGAAGCTTTTCCAGCAGTCGTCGCAGCGTTACGCGATCCTCGGAACTCAGTCCGCCGCAGGCGCTGCGAATCGTGTGATAGTGATCAGGAAGGGTGGATTCCATCAAATCTTCTCCACGTTGCGTGAGGCACGCCACGCGTACGCGTCGATCACGTGGATCGACGCGCCGTTCCACGAGGCCGGTCTTCTCAAGACAGTCCATGAGGCCCGTGATGTTTGCGCGACTTACCAGGAGCAACTCGCTCAGGTGATGCAGTGCCATCTCGTGCGGAGTGCTGAAGTGAAGGATGGCCAGCAGGTTGAAGGCAGAGAGCGAGAGTCCTGCGCGGTTGAGCGTACGGTTGAGCAGGGTCTCGACGACGTCGTGCGTGTAGACGAGGTGGAGCACGAGTTCCACTGACGTCGGGTCGGCGTCTGGATATCGCAGGCAGCGCTGACCCACGCCTGCGTAGTAGGCGGTTCGCGGGTCGCTGTCTAACGCTTTCGCGTCAGTTTGCTCGGTCTCGGTCTCGGAACCGGTCTCGAGCGGGACGGGGGTTGCTTGCGCGCACGGTTGGTGGTTCTGGGGGCCCGTAGAGTAGCACGACACTGGCGGATCATACCGATAAGGCTCCTGAATGTCAATGTGTTAACCATTTATTTTTCGCGAACCTCTTACGAGGCCCCGTGCGTGCGTCCGTCTGGCTGGCCGGGTCGGACTCAGTGCGCGATGGGAAGGGTGAGCGTGAAGCTGCAGCCGCGTCCAGGTGCACTGGTGACTGTCACGTCGCCGCCGTGGGCGCGGACCACGCGCCGTGCTACTGCAAGGCCGATGCCCATGCCGGGATGGCGCCGCGTGTTCGAGGGATCGAGCTGCAGAAACTTGTCGAAGATGCGCTCGTGATCGACCGACGCGAGGCCGGGGCCGTGGTCGATCACGATCATGCTGACCGTGGAGGCGTCATGGGTGACGTGTACCTCGATCTCCGCGTCGGAGTCGCTGAACTTCTGTGCGTTGGATACCAACGCGTGCACGGCCCGCGGGAGAAACCGGGGGTGGGAGAGCACGGGGACGCGGTTCGGTGGGAAGTCCAGCGTGATCTTCTGGCCACGCACTGCCCGCTCGGGAGCCAGATCGTCGACCTCGCTGCGAATGACCTCAATGAGGTCGGTCATCGCGCGATTCTGGCTGCTCTCGATCTGGTTGAGTGCCAGCAGATCGTCGAGGGTGCCAGACAGGCGCCGCGAACTGCGTCCGATTTCTCGCAGGCACTCCACCTGCGAGGGCACGTCAAGTTCTCCGAGGCCACTTTCGAGGAGTTCAGTGAAGCCTCGGATGGCTGTAAGCGGGGTCGCCATCTCGTGAGAAAGCACGCGGATGAATTCCTGTTTGAGTTGATCGAGTTCGTCTCGCCGGGTACGTGCTCTCGAGGTTGTTCGCAGGGCGGCCCGCACGCGCGAGAGCACCTCGTCGAAGTCGAACGGCTTGGTCACGTAGTCGACGGCCCCGCACTCAAGGCCTCGTATGCGATCCGGCCCGGAGGAGCACCCGGTCAGGAAGATGATGGGGATGCTCGAGGTGCGATCATCCTGCTGGAGATGTTCGCACACCTGGAGGCCGTTGCGTCGTGGCATCAAGATGTCGAGCAGGATGACGTCGGGCAGTTTCTCAACGGCAAGCGCCTGCCCTTCCTCACCGTTTGCTGCGGTCAGTACCGTGTAGCCATTTCTGGTCAGTGCCAGAGACAGCGCAACACGAATTCCCTCGTTGTCATCGACGATCAATATGCGTGACGGTGACGGCTTCTCGGTCGGCATGTTGACGGCCTTCCCGGCTTGGTTTCGAGGAGACTGGAAGGTTGATCGAGCGCGATTGTTGCGCGGTGTCGCGTAGGGTGACCGTTTCTGATTTGCGGGCCGTACCTCCAGTTCCCCTGTCAGTATCGTCACCGATCACGATCCGGTTCAGGGGCCGAAAGTCGCAGACCACAGGTCAGGATTTTCGTGGTGTGGGTGCGACCGTCGCACCCACACCTTCTACTTCGAGGTCGAGGGTTGAACCGTACCGCAGAACATCGTGGCAATCCCTCCACTGAGAGGGACGGCCTGGGCGTCGTGCAGCCCAGCCTGCCGCATCTGCGAAACGACCTGTTGCGGAGGAAGGAACTCGGCAATGGAACGTGCGAGGTAGCGGTAGGCCCCAAAATTAAGTGAGACGAGGCCGCCCACCAGCGGCAGCAGAACGAAGAGGTACGGGTAGTACAGAAAGCGCAGCCAGCCGTCCGGACGGGTCAGTTCGAGCA
>JAJXVI010000121.1 GCA_021782195.1 bacterium
CAACCAACAAGATATAGTAGATCGGCCGGCCTTCTAGCCCCCAGATGTTGATCGGCGCGACCTTTTCGGCCGCGCCTCTAGGAGCTCGGCTGAAAAACCCTTGACGGCGTTGCGGGAATCCCGCAAGTTGCGTTGCACAGTGGATCGGCCGTCGTCCCTGGCTCGGGATGTTGATCGGTGCGATCTTTTCGGCCGCGCTTCCAGATGTTGCGTTCGTGATGCTCGTGCGGCGGCACCAGACGGTGTCTGCCGCACCGACGCGACCAGGTCCGGGCAGGAACCCGTGCCTGGGAAGGCGTGCGGATCAGCGGAAGGGGAGGACGACCAGGCGGGAGGCTGGCGCCGACTGCCTGTGGAGCGTGGGAGTGTCGTAACGTCGCGGGGAGTGGATCACGATCAGGCTCGGTGGGTCGTCTGACTTTTGTTTCTGTGTGTTCCGTAACCAGATGAGTGCCGCAAGGGCGGCAATGCCTCCAATGACTGCGGGCATGAATTTGTTCAACGGGCACTTCCTCAGAGGCAAGGTGGACGATAGTGCCATCATAACACTGCCTTCACCGAGGCCGCAAGTAGCCGCTCGTGCGCGTCAGGAATCGGAAGCCTGTGTGGCTTCGCTCTCCTCCGCCGACTGTTCCAGGGACTGTTCGAGCATTTGAAGTTCCGTGGTGAGGTAGCCTGCCGAGGCCGGACGCCGACTCGGGTCCTTTTCCATCATCCGCGCAATCAGGTCGTCCAGTTCAGCCGGTACATTGGCAACCAGGAGCGACGGGTGAGGCGGGTCCTGCGTCATCTTGTGCATCACCAGTTCGCCGAACGTGGTGCCCGCGTACGGCGCCTGGCCGGTCAGCATCTCAAATGCAACGATCCCAAGCGAGTAGAGGTCGGAACGCCCGTCGAGTGGCTTGCCCGTGATCTGTTCCGGCGACATGTACAGACCGGTCCCGAGGACGTCGCCGCGTTGGGTGAGTTGCTGCTGGGCTTCGGACTGCACGATGCCGAAATTCGAAAGAATGGCGCGCCCTTCGGCCGTCAGGAGAATGCTGAGAGGCTTCACATTGCGATGCACGACGTCGCAGCGGTGCACGTCGGCAAGCGCGGACGTCATGTCCAGCATGATGGACACCACGTCAAGCGGATGCAACGGCCCGGTGCGCTTGAGCACGGAAGAGAGTTCCTCCCCGATGATCGGGTCGGTGACGAGCATCGGAATCACGCGTCCCCGGTCCTTGAGTTTCTCGAAGGCCTTGAAGTGTTGCACGTGAGGATTGTTGATTGCTGACAGGATGGAAGCCTCGCGTTCGATGCGGCCGATGGTCGTCTTGTCTTCGAGTGCACTGGAGGTCGGAATCTTCAGTTCGCAGGGTTCGTTGCGACTGTTCACACCGCGGTAGGTGATGAAGCCGACCCCTTCCGAAAGTTTCTGCTGGAGGCGATAACCGCCAATCTCGGTGCGGCTGAAAGGGAGACTCGACAGGTTGAGCATGTTTTCCGACATGCTCAGAATGCGTGCTGCAGCGAGTTCGGTTTTTCGTTTCTGCGACAGGACGCGGAGCAACACTGCTACGACCGCCACCAGCACGACGACCAGCAGGATCACCAGCGCTGTGAGCCCTGACCCGTCTACGTCTCCGAGAAAGATTGTGGTGTGAAGCGCGCCGCCGATGGACGGCAGCCACGGCAGTCGGCTGCCTGGCATAGGACTCCTCTGCTCTTGGAGTTCGACCGAGAACCTTCTTGCCCCGTCTTGGGGCCTTACAACCTGCAATGTACAGCGCCTCGGCCGATGTCCTGCTCCCCATCCATCACGCTGATCGGCGCGACCACGGTTGGACGAGCCTCTCCATTCACCCGGTCGTGAACGAACCCGCCTCATTCTATCACGAGCGTCGGGTTGGAGCAAGGAAATGGGCTCAGATAAGAGGTTGCAGGAGCGTCCTGTCGTGGGAAGAAGGAAGGGGGGCTTCCGCTCCCTGCTCCCGGTCGGAAGCCTGGAGCCAACGTGAGCATCACGGCCTGGGGGGCTGCGTTTTGAGACAGAACTCACCTCGGTGAGGAAAGGAACGGTGCCACATGGTGGGCGATCCGATGAAGGTGCGGCTTTCCGACCTGCGAGGTCTTCCCCTGTTTCACGGCATTTCACTCCTCAAGTTGAGGCGGATTGCGGCCTTCTGCCGAAAGCGCGTACTGCCCAAGAACACGGTGATGTTTCTCGAGGACGAACCCGCAACTCATCTCTATTTTGTGCTGAAAGGGAGCGTGGCGATCACCACGACGGTCGAAGGAAGGCGGACCACGGTGCATGAGGTGCATGAGATGGGGTGTGTCGACTGGAGTTCACTCGTTGAACCCTATCTGTGCACGGCGACCGCTCAGTGCACCCAGCCATGTCTGGTGCTCGAGATCGACGCACTCTTGCTGCGTCGTCGCATTGCACGTGACCATCGTCTGGGGAGCTACATCATGACCACGGTGGCGACGTTGCTTCACGAGCGGTTGCTGGAGACACGGCGATTCTACACCGATCGACTTGAGCGACACGTGGAACCGGTGCTTGCTGGCGCGAGCGTCTGAGTGCTCGGTGGCCGAGCACGCGGCCCGGCCTGACACGCCCAACCGCCCAGGGCGCGTTACCAGGGTTGCGCCCTGGGCGGTTCAGCGTGAGCGTCTTACCGCGTCTGCCGTGTGATCGCGGGCGACCGGTCGAGGAAAAGTGCTGCAATGGCCTGCGCGTGGTCGTCCAGGCGTGAACGGTTCTCTGCGTTGATAGCCTCGATACCTTCCCTGAATGCGGCCTCGACGGTTACGTCGTAACTGTGACGGTCAAAGCCGTGGCGGGTTCGAAACTCACGCAGGAAGTGGTTGCGTTGACGATCGATGGCGTCCTGCCGTCGAATCCAGTCGATGCACGTGCGGGCAACGTTGTGCAGAAGGAGGTCGTCGCTCTTCGGCGGGGTCCCGGCAGTTCGAGACATCAGCGAGATGAGTTCTTGCTGTCGTGGTGTCCACGTGTCCGGCGCATCTGGGCGCGGGCCCATGCCGCATCCGCCAGTCGTTGCGCTACCGAGGGAATCCGGGTTGAAGGCGTGAGACGTCTGGCGTGAGGCCAGGACCGTCTCCTGCAGAAACGTTCGTGCAAGTTCCACGAGGGCATCCGGCTTGTCTTTGCTCATATGGTGACGATTCGCGATCGGCAGTCATTCTCTTGCGAGGGCTCACTCAGGTCCGGAGACATCGCCGGGCAGGACCCAATCAAGCCGGCTGGCGCGGGCGGGGTGCGGAGACGGTGTCCTCGGCGCAGTAGAGCCCTGCCACGAGGTGAGCGTGGCAGGCATTTTCACGCGTTTTGTCGAACGCACGCATCATGGTCACAGTTAACAATTCCATCGATCCGTCCCCGTCTCCCGCTGCAGCACCCACAGTTCGCACTGGTCGACTTCCACAACCGTACGAGTACCCGCCCCGGCGAGAATTTTGTGAGCCCGACTGGCGTCGTCTGCCCGGGTATCGTGACGTCACAGAGGCGGAATGGGAGAGTGCGCTCTGGCAGCGGAAGAATACCGTGAAGTCTGTTGCCGAGCTTCAGAGAGCCTTCGGAGAGCTGATCCCGGAGGATCTTGTGGAAAGCATCGCGCGTGACCAGGGCGAGACCGCCACGATGTCGCTTCTCATTCCTCCACAGATGTTGAACGTCATGAACGAGCGCGACCTCTGGAATGATCCGGTCCGCCGCTACATGTTGCCGGCACACCGGGACCGGCGCAGCACGTGGTGCTCGCACCCGTATGCGGAACGCGACAGCCTTCACGAGGCTGAGATGTGGGCCGTGGAAGGGCTGACGCATCGCTATCCCACCAAGGTGCTGGCAGAACTGCTGTCGACGTGCCCTCAGTACTGTGGTCATTGCACCCGCATGGATCTGGTGGGGAATGATGTCCCCGCTGTCACGAAACACCGATTCGAGATTCCCCAGAAGGATCGCTATGCACGCATCCTCGGCTACCTGCGCAAGACCCCATCGGTGCGTGACGTCGTCGTGTCCGGGGGAGACATCGCAAATGTCCCGATCCAGGTTCTCGAAGATTTTGTGAGCCAGTTGCTCGATATTGAGAACATTCGCGATATTCGCCTGGCGTCCAAGGGACTGCAGGGTTTGCCGCAGCACTTTTTGCAGGACTCGGTCCTGGCCGGTCTCGAGCGACTTGCTCGGAAGGCCTGGAGTCGCGGCGTTGATATCGCGATTCACACGCACGTCAACCACGCCAGTCAGGTGACTCCCCTCGTTGCCAGGGCGGTGCGGAAGTTGTTGGGACTGGGCTTCCGGGACGTGCGGAACCAGGGCGTCTTGTTGCGAGGTGTGAACGCGACGCAGAACGACCTGCTCGACCTGTGCTTTACTCTGCTCGATCACGGCCACATCATGCCCTACTATTTCTACATGTGTGACATGATTCCAAATGCCGAGCACTGGCGCGTGGCGGTGTGGGAGGCACAGGAACTCCAGCATGACATCATGGGGTATCTACCTGGCTTTGCCACCCCCCGTATCGTCTGTGATGTTCCTTTTGTCGGCAAACGTTGGGTCCACCAGGTGCATGATTATGACCGTGAGCGCGGCATCTCGCACTGGACCAAGAACTATCGTACGGGAATTGAAGTGGCTGACGCCGGTGCGCTCGAGCGCACCTACGCGTACTATGACCCGATCGATACGTTGCCTCCATCCGGCCAGGAGTGGTGGCGCCAGCATTCCGGGCAGCCCGTGGTTTCCTGAGCGACGCTTTATCCTGGCGCTTTGTTGGGCGGTACGGCGGAGGAAAGAGATTCACGTGACGCGAAACCCGCCCAGCATGACGCGATCCTATTCCCCGATCAGGCTCGCCCGCGTTCTTGGCGGGTGGCTTTGCCTATGTACCGTGTGGACGCTGCTGGCGAGCGCGCCGGCGAGCGCCCAGCTCAACCAGGGCCAGTCCGCAGCACCTTTTGCCGGCCCGGGCCCGATAGTTCCCGGACTGTACGCGGGCATCAAGGACCAGTCGGGCGTGACCGTGTCATGGGTGCGGGTAAGCGGCATGAAGTATCGTGGCGATCTCGTACCGTTCTTGCGAGGCAAGTGGGGACATGGCCTGGTCGACGTACCCCTGGTCGATATTGCAATGGTGGAATTCATCTACACTGAGGGGCACATTGCGGCGGACGTGCATCTGCTGACAGGGGAGAGAATGCATCTCGTCCTTGAGAACCCGTTTACAGAGTTGCACGGCTGGTGGCGGGAAAACCCGTACTCGGTTCCTCTTGCTGGCGTCTATCGCGTGTGGTTTCGGTATGTCACCCAGGCTGAAACCTCAAGTGAGACCTATACCGGCCCCCCCATGAACGAAGCCATCCAGGGGGTGGTGACATCGGTTGAGTTGCACCAGGGGGGCGGCTGGCTGACCGTGCAGGAAACGTCAGGACGCGCGCTCACGATGCGTTTTGATTACGCTCGCCTGCACTCCGGGCTTCATCTTCTGTTGAACAAGGCGCCGTGGCTGAATGGCCGCACCGTGCGCGTGCTCTATCACCTGTCCTCGCCCGATGATCACCGTGCGCTCCGGGAGATTCGTGACATTCAGTTGACTCGCTGACCCGTCGAAGCGTGGCGCAAGCCCGTCAACCGTGGACGTTGTCTTTACTGACAACGTTTCTTTATTGTCCTCCACAGAGACCGTGGCCATTCTGCAGCCGTAGAGACCGGAGAATGGCAAGATTTCCATGATGCGTTGGCTCAGTCGAACAACCAGGTCTGCTTGAGCGTGCGGAACGTGCCTTCGCGTATTGATTGACGGATCTCTTCCATCAGGCGCTGCATGAACCAGATGTTGTGGATCGTTGCGAGTCGGAAACCGAGAATCTCCTCCGCGACGAACAGGTGATGGATGTAGGCCCGACTGTAGCGTACACATGCCGGGCACCCGCAGTCCGGTTCGATAGGACGGGAATCTTCGGCCCACGTCGCGTTTCGAAGGTTGATTCGGAAACGACGTTTCGTGGCAAACTGCGGACGCACGAATGCTGTTCCGTGTCGCGCAAACCGGGTCGGAATCACACAGTCGAAGCTGTCGACACCGCGTTCGACGCACTCAAACAGATCGTCGACGTCGCCGATGCCGAGCAGGTGGCGAAACTTTGCATCCGGGAGTTCGGGGATCGTCCATTCAAGGACGTGGTGCATGTCAGTCTTGGTCTTGCCCAGAGAGCCCCCGATGGCGATGCCGTCAAACGGCATGCTGGCGATGACCTGCGTTGACTTGCGCCGGAGGTCTTCATACGCACCCCCCTGGACAATTCCCAGCAGCGCCTGGGGAACTCGAACGGGGTGCGCGGCGAGGCAACGTTCAGCCCAGCGATGCGTTCGTTCCATGGCCCTTCGGGTATATTCGTGGTCGGACAGTGGCGACGTACACTCGTCGAAGGCGACAATGATATCGGCGCCCAGTTTCTGCTGGAGGCCAATGGAAATCTCCGGCGTGAGACGGTGTGTGGAACAGTCGATGTGGGAACGGAAGGTCACGCCGTTCTCGTCAATTGTGGCCATTCGACCCAGTTCATTTGTCTCTCGCCGGGGGACCGGTGCCGCGGGACCGGTGAACACGCCGCCAATCTTGCCGACCCCGTGTTCCTTGGCGAACCCTAGCGAGAAAGCCTGGAAGCCGCCGCTGTCGGTAAACGTGGGATGAGGCCACGCCATGAAGTGGTGCAACCCGCCCAGGCGCGCAACGCGGTCGGCGCCGGGTCGTAGCATCAGGTGGTAGGTGTTTGCCAGGATCATCTGCGCGCCGGCGGCTTCGAGTTCCGAGCAATCGAGCGCCTTGACGGAGGCGACGGTTCCAACCGGACAGTAGACGGGGGTTTCCACGTCGCCGTGGGGGGTATGGAGAATGCCGGTGCGGGCCGCGCAGTCCGAAGCACGGGCACGCGAGCTGGGCTACACGCCGCCGCCTTCGCTGGACAACACGCGGAAATAGCGCCCGCGAGCGCCCGCCGGTGCGCGCGACGCTCAAGCTTC
>JAJXVI010000122.1 GCA_021782195.1 bacterium
CGGGGAAGCTGCGGGTGAAGGATCAGCATCTCAGCCACCTTCTCGGGCTCGATCGGCGAATGGTATTGCCGGCGATACGTTTCATAGGCGCCCACGGACTTCAGCACGGCCATCCACCGATGGCTGTCGCCTCCCTCGGCGTTTGGCGGCACTTCAACAAGATTCTGGTACTGAACGTCGACCAGCCGCGCAGTCATCTCCGCCCGCTCCAGGAACCAGCCGATTTTCAGGAACTGCCAGCCTTCATCATGCGGAAGAGTGGCTTCCGCCACGCCGTGGAATCGATGGCTTGCAAATTTGACCGACTCGCAAAAGCGGTGAGGGCCCGCCGCCATCTCCACGTGCGGGGCCGGTGGAGGCACCACCGGCAGGACCAGAGCGCCGTGCTCGCTCCTCGCCGTCCCCGCGAGGCCCAGAAGTTCACGCACCTGCGCAAGCGTCGCAGGGCGGCGTGAGGGCTCGACGTCGAGTAACTGCTCGATGACCATCTCCGTGCGCAGGGAGATGGCTCGATTCACGTCGTGAAGAGGAAGAAGAGGAGACGCCCCACCCAGCAAACGCGCCTCGGGATCGGCCACACGCACGCGACTGGCAGCAAAATACAGAACAGCCCCAAGTCCGTAGAAGTCGACCCGAACGTCGAGCCCGCGCCCGCGCGACAGCAAGCGCAATGTTCGCGCAGCCGCAAGCTCCACCAGCGTAAAACGCCCATCGGGTCGCAGCACGACCGTGTCCGGCGCAAACGCGCCCGCAATCAGGCCACAACGGTGCAGTTCCGCGAGAACGTCGCAGAGCGAACCGGCCCACTTCAGCAGGACGTCCTCGGATGGAAGTTCGGTGCGGGTCGAAAGGTAGCTCTCGAGCGTCGGAAGATCCACGACGGGCACGGCCATGTAGAGCTGATCCCCTTCGATCCACATGGCTTCAAGCGGCAACAGTGCTTCCGGACTGACAGATCGAACGGTCGCCACCAGGTTTCCCACCGCCTCGGGCGCAACATGAGGCGCCCGTCCGTGGCGCAACCACACGCGATGGCCATCGTAGAGCGATTCTGCGAGCAGGCGCGCGTGGTCTGCGGCTTCCTGCAGGGCCGCGACGACACGCCA
Source organism: bacterium (assembly GCA_021782195.1). GTDB lineage: Bacteria > Vulcanimicrobiota > Xenobia > RGZZ01 > RGZZ01 > JAJXVI01. The sequence goes on from JAJXVI010000122.1 coordinate 1,107, forward strand.
GCGCCCCCCCACAATTGTTCCGACAGGCAGGGCCCTCACCATCGCGTCACCGAAGAGAGGAGCATGCGCGCTCTCTCCACCGCTCTGGTCGGCGGACTGGCCGGCCTGCTCGTCGCTCCGCCGGCCTCGCAAACCGCCTTCGAACTCACGCGTTCGAATCCGAACCCGTCGGGGATTGGCTGGATTGGGATCTTCATCACGGGAATGGGCGTTGCCTGGTTCCTCTGCCGCAGGATGAACTCGCACCGTCCCAGACCACAGTTCATGGTCGTGCGCGGCCGTTTCCACTGTCCGGACTGCCAGGGGTCGCTCGACCTCGACGACCGCCACTGCGGACATTGCGGAAAGCCCGTTACAATGTCCAAAAAGCGGGTAAGGTGTCGAAAGTGCCGCGCGCGCAACTGGGAGGACGACCGCTTCTGCCGACAATGCGGCAATCCCACGTCGGAAGGTGCAACCACACCGACCGACGATCGGAACGTCCCGTCCTGAAAGGTTCCATCCTTCACGGAAGGGGCACTCCCGCGGCCACCACGCGGGCACGGTCGGCGCGGGCACGGACCAGCAGTTCCTGATAAGCCTCGCCATACTCCGTACGCTCGACGTCGTGAAGTACCCCTCGTGGCATCTTGTCGATGCGGCGCTCTGGGGCAAGCGTGACGGGAGCAGTCGATTCCTTCATCCACCGGAGCATCTCGACCGCCGTCTTCATGCCGGTCATCTTGCCATAATAGGTATGGCAGTTGCTCAGCACCTCCACGACGGAGAACGTCTTGCGGCCGAGTGCCCGTGCGATGATCCGCTGCATTTCCATCACATGATAGACCGTCGTGCGCGCAACGAACGGGGCGCCGGCCGCGACCGCCAGGGCAGGAATGTCAAGCACGGGCTCAATCGTGCCATAAGCCGACGTATAACTCGGGTCGCCGGTCGGCGTGGTTGGAGAAAACTGTCCTCCGGTCATGCCGTAGGTCATGTTGTTCACCACGATCGCACACATGTCCAGGTTGCGACGCGAGGCGTGAATGAAGTGGTTTCCGCCAATGGCGACAGCGTCTCCGTCACCCATGACCACGATGAGCTTCATGTTCGGGCGCGCAAGTTTCAGGCCAGTCGCCACCGCCAGGGCGCGCCCGTGCGTAACGTGCATCGAAGCAAAGTCGACATACACGGGCATGCGACCTGAGCAGCCGATTCCGCTGACCATCGCGACCTCGGACGGGTCGATCCCCAGGCTGTCAAGGGCACGAACGATGGCACCGAGAATGATGCCGATGCCGCACCCCTCGCACCAGACGGTGGGAAACGCCTTGTTGGGACGAAGGTACTTCAAGAAAATCGGTGCGGTGCGTTCGTTCACGACAACTCCCTGGCGGCCGCCAGCACGTGCGCCGGCGTGATCATCTCCCCGTCGTACCTCAACACGCCGCGCACCCGTGAACGTCCCGCGGCAAGTCGCTCGATCTCGCGGGTCATCTGGCCACGATTCATCTCGACGACCAGGACGTTCGGAACGCGGCCCAGCAGGTCACCCATGAATCGCTCGTGCAATGGCCAGACGGTTTTCAGGCGCAACACGGCCGTGCGCGCGCGCTCGCGTGGAACGGCCACGGCGGCCCGCGCGCTGCAGCCGTAGGAAACCAGCAGAAGGTCGCAACGCGGCACGGCTTCCAGTCCAGCTTGCGCGTTGGACGAGTCGTAAACCTCACCGTCGACGAGCAGTTCCCACGAACAGATGAGATCCAGGTTCTGCTCTATCTTGCGAAACACCCGATGCATCCAGGCGTCGATCACCGGCGGAGAGTCGGTCGGAAACCCATCCTGATCATGAAATAGACCGGTCACGTGATAGCGATACCCGCCCTCGCCGAAAGTCGCCATCGGTGGAACCTGGTCAGGCGTCTCCGCGTATGCGACGTAGTCCTCAGGCGGATTCAGCGGGCGGGGCCGATTCCACACGTCAAGCGTCCCCGGTGGGGGCAACTCCACTTTCTCACGCATGTGGGCGACCATCTCGTCGGCCAGTAGCACCACGGGCGTCCGGAAACGTTCACTGAGATTGAAGGCACGCACCGTCAGCGACAGCATCTCGGCGACCGACGAGGGAGACAGCACAATGATCGGATGATCTCCATGCGTACCCCAGACGGCCTGCATGAGGTCACCCTGGGAAGGTCGGGTGGGCTGACCGGTGCTGGGGCCCATCCGCTGCACGTTCACGAGAACGAGCGGCGTCTCGGTCATGCAGGCAAGGCCCAGGTTCTCCTGGCACAGGGAGAAGCCGGGGCCACTGGTGGCGGTCATGGCCTTCAAGCCTCCGTACGATGCCCCGATACAGGCGGCGAGGCTCGCGATCTCGTCCTCCATCTGGATGAACACGCCGCCCTCCTGCGGCAGACGCCAGGAGAGAAACTCCGCAATCTCTGTGGAAGGCGTGATGGGATAGCCTCCGTAAAAACCGAGCCCGGCCATGATCGCGCCTTCCGCGCAAGCGCGATTGCCATCCCAGAAGCGCACGTTCGACTCGGGCGCGAGGCGAGGGTCAGTTGCACGCGGCGCCGGCTCCGAAGAGGTCGGATCGCTCATTGGCACGGCGTTCATCCTTTCTGCCAGCGCAACTGCAGCACCACGATGGCGAAGTCCGGACACAGGTACTCACACATGCCGCAACTCGTGCAGGCATCGGAATCGACGAGACGTGGCACGGGGCCAGACATCTCCAGGCAATCTGGCGGGCATACGTCAACGCAGATGGCGCATCCCTTGCACCACGGATCGTAGACCAGAATCCGCTCATCCGAGTCTGTCCGGGCCTGTTCGACCAGGGCCAGCACCTGTCGAGGCGTGGACGACGATGAAAAGCTGCTTTCCGCCCTAACAACCCACGTATTCTACCGATCTTGCCACGCCCCTCCCAGGAGTCGAAGACTCGAAGCCGGCGCGAGCGAGCCGGGCGCAACGGAATCTCGGGGGGGCACGCAAGAGAAATGCGTGGAAAAGTCGCACCGACCGTCCTGCGTGGGGAAGCAAACGTGGCCGCCAGGCCATTGAGGGCAGCGAGGTGTGGGGGGCAGGGAAACGGTCGCCGCGTGCTCAGCAGAAGCGAGCGTTCACGGGCGTCATCAGTACATCAGAGGGGTGGGACGCGCGGCCAGTTGCGCGGGGTCGTGGACGAGCAGATGCTGATCACGCCAGGTGAGTAGACCGTCGCTCTCCAGCATTCCCACAATCCGCTCCACCGGCTCCAGGCGTGCCGCCACCATGGTTGCCAGGGTCGCAACGGTGATCGGATGCTCGACAACCACGCCTTGTTCACATTCGGTGCCGTGCTCTGCAGCAAGACGGGCAATCTGATGGACCACCCGACCGAACAGGTCGAGCTGGGCGATTTCCCCGAGTTGCTCGGTGGTCTCTCGCAGGCGCAGGGCAAGGCACTCCAGCAGAAGCAGTGCGATGTCAGGCTCTCTGCGCAACAAAGCAAGAAACGGGGCACGTTCCAGCGCGATGAGGGTGCAATCCTCCAGGGTGGTCACGGTCGCCGAACGTGGATGCCCATCAAGGATGGCCAGTTCCCCCAGAACCTGCCCGTCGGTCAAAACGGCCACGCAAAGATCTGGAGCCTCGGGAACGCTCCTCCGGGTCACGCTCAATGAACCGTGGACCAGCACCAGCAGTTCAGACCCGGCTTCCCCCTGGCGAAACAGGAGTGTGGCGGCGGGTTCGATTCGCGCCCGCGCGATGCGGGCCAATCGTTGCAATCCCACGTCGGAAAGACGACGAAACATCGGTATGGCACCCAGTTCCGCGAGCATGCGTTCAGGATTGACAGGCACATTCCCCCCTTTCACCACGAGCGCTCAGGCTCCTTCCTGCGAACAGGCGCGGACAAAAGACGCGCGAGGACAGGTTCAGCTCGAACGGAGAAAATCCACGAGTGCCGCATTGACCGCAACAGGAGACTCGACGTGCGGCCAGTGCCCGGCATCGTCAAGACGAACAATCGAGAGCGGATCCACGACGGACCGATGCGCGTCGAGCATTTCCGAGTCGAGCATCCTGTCCTGCAGGCCCCAGACAATCAACGTGGGCACTCGAATCGGTCGCGTCAGGCGAGGTGGCGTGCGCAACGCCGCGCGAAAGTGATTCACGGCGGAAATTCCGGCGCGGGGCTTGCGCATTGCATTCACGAAGCCCTCAACCTCTGCGTCCGTGAAGCCGGTTTGAGCGGCAAGCCGGGGGTTGGCGCGCAGGGAGGCCTCGATAAAGCGGGGGCACGACGCCAGACGCTCTCCCAAGAACGGAACCTGGAACACAAGGAACGGCCACATCCGGCGCAAAGTTTGAATCGACCGGAACTGGTGTGCCAGCATTCGCGGGTGCGGACCGTTCAGGACCACCAGTCGCCGGACCAGATCCGGGAAAGCACCTGCCACACACCACGCCACGATCGCGCCCCAGTCGTGACCGACCACGCTGGCCTCACGTACACCCATTGCGTTCAAGAGACCCACCACATCCCCCACGAGGCAGCCCGATTCATAGTTCGCCACTCCGTGTGGCTTTTCCGACAGGTGGAATCCCCGCAAATCCGGGGCAACCACGCGATAACCGGCTTCCACGAGCGGCCGAACCTGGTGACGCCATCCTTGCGAGTTGCTCGGGAATCCGTGCAACAGCAACACTGCAGGGCCCTCCCCGGCGGTAACGACGTGTAGCCGCACCTGCCCCGTGTCCACCATGCGTTCCTCAATCAACCGTGCTGTCTCCCTCCGGGTAGTGTCCGGGTCGCGTCGGTGTGCCTGCTTGCTCACCGGGTAAATCGAGTCTTCCCAGGGGCCACGGCCACCGCCCCCTCTGTTGTCTGCCTGACGCCTGGAATCCTCGTAGGTGAAGAGACACTTCCGAGAACGTTGAGGCACAGGGCCCGAGAGGGAAGGAACTTGAAAGGGGTTGGCCCCGACGGTTCAGAAGGGGGCCCCATGCGAGCTGAAATTCTCTCCATCGGTACAGAGCTGTTGCTGGGTGAAGTCATCGACACAAACAGCGCCTGGCTGGCCGCACGACTTGCGGACCTCGGCCACGACGTCTACTGGTCGCAGCGCGTCGGAGACAATCTCACCCGCGCCACGGAAGCACTCCAGCGTGCCATGGAACGCAGCGACCTCATCATCACGAGCGGCGGACTGGGTTCCACCGACGACGACCTGACCCGCCAGGTCGTTGCGACCGCGATGGGTGAGGAGATGTTCGTTGACGATGCAGCGCTCCATCGCCTCAAGGACTTCTACCAGCGCGCACGATACCCGTTTACCGCCCTCATCGAGCGTCAGGCCATGCGCATCCCCTCGGCCCGCATCCTCGAAAATCCGGTAGGAACGGCGCCAGGGTGGATGGTGACTCGTCCGGACAGGCCGATGATCGTCACCCTGCCAGGACCTCCACGAGAACTGTGCGCAATGTGGGATAATGAGGTTGCACCTCGCCTGCCGTGTGCAAACGTGGCGATTCATCGACGCGTGATCAAGACTCTCGATATCGGCGAGGTACGTGTTTTCGAACTGCTCGAAAAGGAGGCAGGCATGTCGAATCCTACCCTGGCTACGTACGCCTCAGCCGACGGCGTGCACGTGCGGGTTGCGGCACGAGCGGCAGACAATGCCACGGCCCGAGCCCTGACCGCACCCGTGGTGGAACGCGTACGCGAGGTTCTGGCCCCCTGCATCTGGGGGTACGACAATGATGAACTCCCTGCGGTCATTGCGCAAAGACTGCGTGAGAAATGCACGACGGTGGCAACCGTAGAATCAGTGACGGGGGGCAGGCTGGCCGCGGCATTCACAGCGGTGGCCGGTGTCAGTGACGTATTCGTCGGAGGAGCCGTCCCCTACTGGCGAGAAAGCAAGATTCGACTGGGCGTCCAAGCGGCGGCAATCG
>JAJXVI010000123.1 GCA_021782195.1 bacterium
CCGTCTCCCCGGACTCACAGGTTCGCATCCCCCCGTCGGTCTTCGGAATCCACGCCGACACCCCATTCCTGGGACAAGACCAGCGACTTGGCATCGGCTGGGAGCACGACAACTGGAGCGACGCACTGAACGCCAGCCACAGTGGCTCCTTCGACTTTTTCACCGTCGACTTCAGTCGGCAATTCTAAGTACCCCGGCTTTATCGTGGTCAACCTCTCCCGCCAGGGAGGGGCCAGCATATCCCAAGGTTCGCGAGTCGTAGCGCGGACCGGCGGCCCGTAATCGCGTGATGCCCCTAGCCGGCACCTCACGCGTGACTATGGCGCAAGCCGCACGACAATGAAGGTCACGCAGCGACGACGACCCTTGCAGCGTGGAGAGAGAGCGTAACAATGAAAGGAAAGGATGGCATCAACCAGATGAAGACTGCGAGACGCTTCATCGTCGCCTGCATGGCGGCCGTCCTGATGTTTGGTCTCGGAGGATGTGGCGGAGGGGGCGGAGGTTCGACGGCCCCGACCATCAACCTGGGCGGAACCGGCACTGCCAGTGCCGTGCTACCGGGCAGCGGCAGCTCATCCGTAACCGCGCATACTGTCGGTACCACCGTCTGCGCGGAATGCCATCAGACGTTCCCCCCGTCGAACAACTACATCGTCGGCGATGCGTTCGACAGCAACCCCAGTTCAGTCACCTACTTCGACCCGGCGGCGGGTGCGACCGTGTACACGAACTACATCAACTCAGTACACTTCACTCCCCCGGGCTCCACGTCCACGGATTACGTGACATGTGAAGGGTGCCACGGCGCCGGTAGCCAGCACTATGGCGTCGGGCCGATTCCCTTCTACGCACCAGGCATCGCGCAGTGCGAGACCTGCCACAGCGGAAACGGTCCCGCCATGGCCGCTGCGTCGGTCATCGACCTTCCCGCCTTCGAAGCAACCGCGCATGCCAATCAGGGCGACAATCCCGACGAGTATTTCGGACAGGGTGCAACCGGAACCACCCAGGCCGCGTACTTCGGACAACCTGAATGGGCCGACGCAAACGGCACCGTTCCAGTCACGAAGAACCAGGCTATCCAGGAGTGCTCGGTCTGCCACAGCCCGGATACATCTTCGACCCACATCGCCAAAGGCGACGTGCCGAACCCGCCACAGGTCACCTGTGCCGCGTGCCACGATCCTCACCGACCGGCTGACACGGTACGCAACTTCGTGCCTACCCGCACAGGAACCGATGCGATGGTCGCCGCAACCGAGGACTTCAACCTCAAGCCGGTCCAGATCAACGACAACCCGCTGGGCTCCCAGTACGGTGCCACGAACAAGATCAACGGCACCTGGATCCGTCCCCGTCTGGCCTTTGCCTACCACGTGGGCGGTGTGGCCTCCGACAGCTTCAGCGGCTACGCCAACCAGGGCACCACCGGTGACTGGCTGCGACTGAGCCCCGAGCGCCTCTGCGCAAGCTGCCACACCCAGGGTCAGAACGAGTTCGGCGTTCGAGCCGGCTCCACGGCCATCACCAGCACGCACAACAACGACGTCTACACAGAGTGGCGCAGCTCTGGCCACGCTGACTACAACGACACCCCGTTCGTTACATTCAGCCTTCTCTCCACCGACTTCACTGCCTCCAGTCACCGTCCCCAGTGGCCGTACGACATGGGTGGAAAGCCGGGACAGGCACCTACCGCGATTGACGGCCGCATCAACGGCGGCGCGAACAACTACCAGTGCTACCAGTGCCACAACGGCGTCGGCGCAATCGACTACATCAACGGTGTCCAGGGTGGCACGGCCATCGGCGATACCAGCAACGCCCACATCATCTGGGGCGACGCCGACGTGATGTGCATCACCTGCCACGATCCTCACAAGAGCGGCAGCGCGACCGACACGAATGTTCGTACGCCAGTCTACGACTCGTATGACTCCGAATTCACCCCGGCCAACACTGCAGGCGGTACGGGCAACGTACGCGGCGGCGTCGCCGGTCTCTTCATGGACCTGACCCCGGTCCCCCAGACCATCGGCAACAACATCATCTGCGTCTTCTGCCACCAGGGTCGCGAAAGTGGCTGGACGGCGTGGAACAAGGTGCGACGCGATCGCATTGCCCAGGGTGACACGGCCACAAACGCCGCAAACTTCTGGTACAACAATCCCACCACGGTCATCGATCCAAAGGGCTTCGGCTTCGTGAATGACCACTACCTCGCCGACGGCGCACTGCTCTACTCCGCAAACGCTGACGAGTTCCCCGGCAAGCAGTACTCCGACGGGATTCCGGCCCACCAGACGATGGGCTGCATCGACTGCCACATGGGCAACCCCGACGCAAACAACGGAATCGCAACGCACACCTTCGCGCCGGTCATCCAGACCTGCCAGACCTGCCACGGCAACATCACTGACTACAAGCAGGTTCCAGCCGAGGCAGACTACGACGGCAACGGCGTGGTCGACACGGCCTACAACGAGATCGGCGTCGTCACCCCGATTCCATCCGCCGCCAACGGCGGACCTGGCCACGCGTCCCCTCTCTACGGGACGGGCAAGGGCGGAAGCGGACTCCTCGGGCTCCTGAACGAAGCACTGTGGGATGCAGGAATCGAGTTCGATCCGGCAACCTACCCGTACTTCTTCCAGGCCAATCAGGCCCACACCAACGCCTTCGCGTACACGGCGTTCACGCCGAATACGCTCGCAGCGTGCCAGAACTTCGAGCAGATGTACTTCGACGGCCCGGGTGGCGCTCAGGTCGCGTATGCACACAACGCCTTTTACGCCGCCCAGATCCTGATCGACTCGCTTAATGCGCTCGGCCACACATCTGGAACCAAGGAAGCCTTCCAGCGTCCGACCGTTCCTGCATCCGGTGGCACTGAGCACACCGCGCGCGACTACCGCACCCTCTCGGTGCCGTAACCAACCGTACCCTTCTGGGTGCGCCAACGTGCAGGAGGGCCCATCGGATACGTCCGATGGGCCCTCCCTGCTTCTCCCCTCCTCGATCCACCAGGGGAACAGCGGCGCAACAGGAGAACCCTGTCGTCCGCGCAGAATCGCCCCCACGCCGATCACGGCAAGCCCATCCCACGGAATGGAATCGCACGGTGACACGCCACGCCATCCCCCCTCCTTCGCACACGCTTGCACGCGTCACGCTGCTGGCACTCTTTACCCTGTTCGCGTCAGGATCCGGACCGATCCGCCCTGCACGAGCCACCCCGTCGCTCCAGACCCGCGACCGCGCAATCCAGGCCATCATCCAGCACGCCTACAACGTCATGTCAAACGCCGCCGCCCACAAGAACATTGACGCGTGGTTCTCACTCAAGACACCGGACTTCGTCAGCGTCGCAACCGACGGCTCAACGTCCGGTGTCATCGCTCAACGCGCGGCAATGACGCTTGTGCTGGCCAACGCAAGAACCGTCCACTCACGCGTGACAGTCACGGCAGTTCGCCTGACCTCACCGCGCGTGGCCCTGGCAACCATCCACGATCATACCGAGATGACCTTTCCTCGACCGCACGGCAAGATCTCCAGGATGGTCACCGACACGCTCGCCGTCGCAACGTGGATCGATACCCCACAGGGCTGGCGCGAGAAACGCTCGGTCAGTCTGCGTGAAAAAGGTTCCCTGGACGGCCACCCGCTTCGGTAAGACAACCGTCGACCATTCGAAACACCCGACCCGCACATCGGGCCAGGGAGTGGTCGTGCGTCACCACCAGAAACGTCGTACCCATTTCCCGATTCACGCGCAGTGCAAGCGCGACAAGGGCATCGGCGGTTTCTGAGTCAAGCTCCCCGGTCGGCTCGTCCGCGAGTACAATCGCAGGTTTCGTCACGAGGGCACGGGCAAGCGCGACTCGTTGCTGCTCGCCCCCCGAGAGTTCCTCCGGCAACGCTTCCGCGCGACCATGCAGGCCGACCTCACCGAGGATCTCCAGCGCCTGGCGACGACGGATCAACCTGCTGATCCCTGCGTACCGTAGCGGCAACGCCACGTTTTCCAGCACACTCAGCGCAGGCAGCACATTCCGGTCTTGAAATACAAAGCCCAGGCGCGTCCGCCGCAAGCGCACGCGTTCTCGCTCGGTCATCGCGACAACGTCGACCCCTTCAATCCAGACGCGTCCGCTGTCAGGCCGGTCGAGCGCACCGAGCACATTGAGCAGGGTGCTCTTCCCGCTTCCGCTACGCCCGACGACGGCGATAAATTCGCCCTTCTCGACGTGAAAACTGACGTCGCAAAGCGCCGAGACGAGAAGCTTCCCCTGCCGGTACGTCCGGCGCACGCCTTCCACGCACACGAGAGGGCTCACAACTTCCCCCGGCAGTGCGGGCTCACGTCTAACGACAAACCTCGCCGCCGTCGAGCACGAACACCTGACCCGTGAAAAAGTCGCCCCCCTGCGCGAGAAAGCAGACAAACTCGGCTACGTCCGCCGCGGTGCAGAGGCGCTTGAGCGGCACCTTCGACACGAGCGAAGCGCGAAAGTCCGGTCCGGCCTCCTCGATCCAGGGTTCATCCATCAGGCCGGTTGCGATGCAGTTCACGTGGATTGCCGGGGCAAGCTCCACGGCCAGTGAGCGCGTAAGAGACATGATTCCCGCGCAAGCAGCAGCATACGCGGTGTGCGCTCCGGTCAATCCAGCCGACGAGGTGATATTGATGATGCGTCCCCCACCGCGCGCAAGAAGCCCCGGAATTGCAGCTCGAGAAGCATAGAACGTGGCTTTAAGATTCTTCTGGATCACTTCAGCCCAGATCGCCTCCGTGATCTCGTCCACCGGCGCGTCGGCCCACGCAAGTGCGTTGTTCACCACAACGTCAATTCCCCCGAACAGGTCGTTCAGCGCGCCAAAGCGCTCACGAACGTTGCTCTCCATGGCCGTATCGAAACTCACGGCCATCACGTTCTCGCCGGCGCCAATCTCAAGAAGTTCGGCCTCCGTCGCATTTGCAATGACCCGAAAGCCACTCTGTTCGAGCGCCAGAACAAGTTCGATTCCGGCGGTTCCCATCAGCTCGGTGACCACCGCCACCTTCTCTCCGTCTACAGACAAGGCACACCCTCCGCCGCACTGCCCTCGTCACTCTCAGCCGGGCGAGGGTGGCTCCAATCCACGGTAATGTTATCGATCAGTCGTGCCTTGCCGACACGCGCAGCGAGCGCAATCAGAACCGGGCCACACAATCGGCTGACGCGCTCCAGTGATTCCGGATCGACAACCTCGACGTACTCTACGTCAATCCCCGTCAACATGGCCGACATCTCCTCAAGCACGGTCTCCACGTTGACCTCTCCCGCGCATATCCGGTCCCGCGCATGAAAAAGGGCACGACTGAGGGCGACGGCACGCTCGCGCTCATCCGCAGCAAGATACACATTCCGCGATGACATCGCAAGCCCGTCAGACTCACGCACAGTTGGAAACCCCGTGATCTTGACAGGAAACTGCAGATCAGACACCATTCTTCGAATGACCACCAGCTGCTGTGCGTCCTTTTCACCGAAGAACGCCTCGTCCGGACCGACAATGTTCAACAGCTTGGCCACCACCGTGGCCACCCCACGAAAATGTCCCGGCCGAAACGCTCCGCACAGCCCCTCGGACAGTGTTTCCACGTCAACAAACGTGCGATACCCGGCAGGATAGATGTCGGCAGCCTCGGGCAGGAAAAGGCAATCCACCCCGGCCCACTGCGCAAGTTCCAGGTCGCGCTTCAGATCGCGCGGATACGAACCATAATCCTCGCCAGGCGCAAACTGCGTGGGATTCACAAAGATGCTCAGCACAAGCACGTCACAATGGCCCCGAGCGAACTTCATCAACTCGAGGTGGCCCTTGTGCAGATAGCCCATCGTCGGTACAAAACCGACGCGCTTGCCGGTCTTCTTCAACATGTACACCCAGTTGTGCATCTCCGAAGGGGTGTGGATGACGTGCATGACTCTCCTCTAACGCCAGATTCCAGGCGTGGCTCTCCAAGATCAAGGTTCCAGGACGCTGTCTCCAGGACACGCGGGGACCGGGCTGCCACCAAGACCGGAACACGCCAGACGAGACTGAACGGGCAACTCCACTGCACAGGCCTCGGTCAAGGTGCGAACAGCCACTGCGACTTCGGCACGCGCACCGGTCCCCCCCTGCCTGGCAATGAGGCGGGGCCTTTCGCATCGACGTCATTGCGGGAACTCCGCGGCCCGGGTCACGCCGGGGGTATCGTGCCCTTCTGCTCCTCAAAGCTGTGCGCGAGAGTAGGGAACTGACCGCCACGCACCTCGTCGCAATAGTTACGCACCGCTGCACCGACGACGCCGTGAAGGTCGGCGTACCGTTTCACGAAGCGAGGTTCCAGGTCGTGATACAGACCCAGCATGTCGTGCAGAACCAGCACCTGACCGTCGCAGTCCGGACCTGCCCCGATTCCGATCACAGGAATCTCCACCGCGCGGGCCAGCTCACGACCAAGGGTGTGAGGAACGCACTCGACCACCACCGAAAAAGCTCCCGCCTCGGCGAGCGCCTGCACGTCGTCACGCAACGTCTGGGCGCCATCGGCGGAACGTCCTTGAACGCGGTATCCCATCTGATGCACCGACTGGGGCGTCAGACCCACATGTCCCATCACTGGAATCCCAACCGCGGTCATCGCCGCAACCTGCGGAAGGATATCGCACCCTCCCTCGACCTTCACAGCGTGGGCTCCGGCTTCCTTCAAGAAACGAGCCGCGTTGCGCACAGCGTCGTCGACTGAAGCCTGATAGCTGCCAAACGGGAGGTCCGCGACCACCATGGCGTGCTTCGTCGCCCGCACAACTGCACGAGTAAACATAAGCATTTCATCCATCGTGATGGGCAGGGTCGTCTCGTGACCCAGCATCACCATGGCCGCGGAGTCACCCACGAGGATCACGTCGACCCCTGCAGCGTCGACAATGCCCGCAAGCGCATAGTCGTACGCGGTGAGCATCGCAATCCTTCGGCCCTCCGCCTTCATGCGAC
>JAJXVI010000124.1 GCA_021782195.1 bacterium
CGAGTAGTTGGGCGTTATACGAATCAAGTGGGGAAACAAACTCCGTCATCATTCACTGCTGTCCCTCCTGGTCTGGAGGCCTCATTCCGATGGAATCACCCGGAGCGAATCGGCACTGAGCATGGCCGTGTGGAGTACCTGCGGGATCTCGCGGCTGTCGAACCACGCGCACACCAGATTTCCCTCACTGCTGCCCGCCACCGTCATGGAAGGGCCACCCGACTTGAGCTGGACAACGTCACCGACTTTGGGCCTCGACATGGCTGTTGCTCTCCCGTAAACATCTGGCGCGACACGGTTGGCACCGTCTGGCGCGCATCCAGTTTCGAAACTACCTGGCTCCGTTCCCTTCCTGCCGTGTGAAAACCGTGCCCGCGTCATTAGTCGTCACCGTGGCGCGCGCAGAGGCAGAGGGGAAGTCGCCGAACGGCCAGAAGCACAGGGCATGCGCCGTTTTGCTGTTGTGGTCATTGCTCTGTTGTGGATCGGGGTCGGGCCGGCCTTCGCCCGCGTGCCCGTCAAAATGATGCACACGACCCGGACCCGCGCGCACGGATCCTACGTGCAGTCGGTCGTCTCGCCAGAGGTGCACGGAATCCGACAGGCTGCGCGTATCAACGCGCTGTTGCGAAAGACGTGGCCGGTAAACCCGGACAACCTGGGAGAGCCCGGTCAGGTCTATCGCGAGGACGTGCGCGGCACTGTCGAACTGAACCGCGGCGATATCTTGAGCGTGTATTATGAGGGGCTCGGCGTGATCACCCAGGGGGGACGTATTGCGACCGCGCATCCCACGAAACTTGCCAGCGCGGTGACCCTCAATGTGCGTACGAGTCACGCATACACTTTTGCGGAACTTTTTCGTGAGCCCGGGGGCGTTGCCCGGCTGGTGCACGGGCGAATCGAGCGTCAACTCGGAGCAGGTTGCGACCCCGACCCCGCGGCCACCACCTGGGCATTCTATTTGACCGACCGCGCGATGGTCGTCATCTTCCCTGACGCCCCGTTTGCCGTTGCGAGTGTCAAAGTAAAAATCCCCTGGTCAGACCTGCGTCCCTTTGCGAACCCCCACGGTCCCCTTCCAGTCCTCATGAGAGCACGCTGAAGGGCGGGGCACGCGACAACAGTGCACCGTGAAACCGGGGTGGGAGCGGGGAGCCTCCCGCTCGCGTCCCGTTCCCGCGGGCCGGCGCGCTCGCGCTCGCGTCTCGTCCCCGCACGCTCCCGCGCGCCGGCGCGATCAGGGGGTGAAACTCACGCTCGCAAGCAGCGCGTCGATGTCGTTCTTGGACGCGATCATCGCCGCAACCGTCCCCGTGAGCATGATCTCGTGGACATCCACGCGAGTACCGCTGTGGCGCATCAGGAACACCACGTGGTTTGCGACCGGCGGTCCCTGTGCGAACGACAACACGAAGCCGAAGCTATACGCCGCCCGACCTCCCATGGTGGCCACGGCGAGATCGGAGAAGTGGATGCTGCGCACCCCGCCCAGAACCCGTGCAGCCTGGTCGTAGCGCCTGCGCGCGTCCTCATACCACGCCTGGGGATCGTTGAAAGGGGCTCCCTCGTAGACCTGATAGAAGCCGTTGACGACCGGATTCAGATGGCGAAAGCGCAGTTCGGCGAAGTCGTTCGGCGAGGTGGGGGCGACCCGCTCCCAGCCGAGAGGCAGCTTGACGGTGAACCGATGTTGCGCGCTGACGTACGTGCGCGAAAGGGGGCGCGCCGCGGCGTCCCTGGAAGTCGACGCAATCAGTGTCGTCACCAGCGCAATCACAAGCAAGGCGGCAGGCGCGCCGCCTCGGCGGAGAAGCCCGGACCCAGAGAATCGAGACGATTGCTCGAATCCGGAACGGGCTCTTCCACGCGCATCGTTGCGATGCGGGCCGCGGGCAGGCCCGACGGTGCAGGACGCGCGAAATTCTACGCGCCGCGGAAAACGGGTTTGCGTTTCTCGAGAAATGCTGTGACGCCTTCTTTCTTGTCTTCGGTGGCGCAGAGGACGCCAAAGTGCAGCGCTTCGATGGCGAGTCCGCGATCGATGTCGACCTCGCACCCCTGGTGCACTGCCTGACGTGCCGCGGCCACGGCGAGCGGTCCGGCTTTCGCGATCTGCTCCACCAGGTTGCAGGCCGTGGCGAGCAGTTCGCTCTGCGGTACGACCTTGTTCACCAGACCGATGCGCAGAGCCTCCTCGGCCTTCACAGGCACGCCGGTCATCATCATCTCGAGGGCCGGTCCCTTCCCGATGAGGCGGGGCAGACGCTGGGTTCCGCCATAGCCGGGGGTTATCCCGAGGGTCACTTCGGGAAGTCCGATGCGGGCGTTCTCGGACGCGATCCGGATGTCGCATCCCAGCGCAAGTTCACACCCACCGCCCAGCGCGAAGCCGTTGATGGCCGCGATGACCGGCTTGGAGGATCGCTCGAAGCGGCGCAGGAGCGCCTGTCCACCCAGGCAGAACTGCGCGCCCTCGGTGCTGTTCAGCGGGGCCAGTTCCTTGATGTCGGCCCCGGCCACGAAAGACTTCTCGCCCGCTCCCGTGATGATGATGCCGCGGACGGTCGGGTCGTTCTCGAGTTCGGTGAACGCGAGATCCAGTTCAGTGATCGTCGCGAGGTTCAGCGCGTTGAGCACCTGGGGACGGTTGATCATCAAAATGGCCGCGGCGCCGTTGCGCCAGACCTTCAGATTCTCATACGTTGTCGCCTGTTCGAGCATGCAATTCTCCTCAAATGTTTTCACGGACGTGCGCCGGGGAGGGGCAGGCCGCCGGGTTGCGACGACCTGTCCGCGAAGCGAGCGCGATCAGAGCGCGCCGAGGTCCACCGGGGTCGGGGGATTGGTGGAGTAGTCGTAGAAGCCCTTGCCCGTCTTCTTGCCCAGCAGGCCGGCGCGCACCATTGCGCGGTTGAGCGGGCACGGACTGAACTTCGGGTCACCGAACTCCTCGAACAGCGTGGAGCAGGCGTGCAACTGCACGTCGATGCCGACCAGGTCGAGGAGCGCCAGCGGACCGATGGGCATGTTTCCGCCGAGCTTCATGGCGCGGTCGATGTCGAGCGCGCTGCCCACGCCCTCGTAGAGCGCCCACATCGCCTCGTTCAGGTACGGCAGGATGAGGCGGTTGAAGATGAAGCCGGGCTTGTCCTTGGTGACGATCGGCTCCTTCCCGAGCGCCTGCGACAGTTCCACGCCCAGCGCGAGGGTCTTTTCGGAGGTGTGAATCGTGCGCACCACTTCCACGAGCTTCATGAGCGGCACGGGGTTGAAGAAGTGCAGGCCCAGGAAACGGTCGGGACGTTGCGTGGCGTGAGCCATCTCCGCGACCGACAGCGAGGAGGTGTTGGTCGCAAACACCACGTGAGGCGGACAGATAGCCTCGAGTTGAGCCAGGAGCTTCTTCTTGGCGTCGAGATTCTCCGTGATGGCCTCGATGACGATGTCGGCGTCCTTCACGGCGCCCATGTCGGTGGTGGTGGTGAGATTTGCGAGGTACTCCGCGCACTGGCTCTCGGTGATGGTCCCTTTGCGGGTGAAGCGCGAAAGGCTGTCCTCGATCGTCTTGCGGCCACGGTCGACGAAACGCTGCTCGATATCGCTCATGATGACGCGCGCGCCAGCCTGGGCGGCGATCTGGGCGATACCCGCGCCCATGGTGCCCGAGCCGACGACGGCGAGGGTCTTGACGGGAAGTGCGGTCTGGGTGAGGGTGGTCATGGGTTAGCCTCCTTCAATGTGGAATTCGGGATGGGTCTGTGCTTCTGAAAGATTTTCTGTCCGCGGGGGACCGTCCGCGGGGGACCGTCCCCGCTCCGACCGGATTTCGCGCTCAGGACCCCGCGGGAACCGCTGCTGTGAGGCGCTTGAGCTCCTCGCAGACCATGTCGCCCACGCGGTCGGTGCCGAGTCCGCTTGAGGCGGAGACGTCGCTGATTCGTCCGCTGCCAAGCAATCCGGCGACCGATCGCTCCACGAGGCGGGATGCCTCAAGCTCGCCGAGCTGCTCAAGCATCATTGAGAGGGCGAGGATGGCGCCAATCGGGTTCGCCAGATTCTGTCCGGCGTGCTTTGGCGACGATCCGTGAATCGGCTCGAACATCGACACCTGTCCGGGGTGGATGTTTCCGGACGCGGCCACGCCCATCCCCCCCTGGAGCATCGCGCCGAGGTCGGTGATGATGTCGCCGAAAAGATTGGTGGTCACCACCACGTCAAACCACTCCGGGTTCTTCACCATCCACATCGTCATCGCGTCAACGAACACAGCCTCGCGCTCGATGTCCGGGTATTCCGCGCCCACCTCGGCGAAGGTCCGGCGCCACAGATCGTGCGCGGCCACGGCATTCGCCTTGTCCACGAGCGTGAGCTTCTTGCGGCGGTTGCGCTTGCGGGCCAGCTCGAACGAGTACCGAATGACGCGCTCCACGCCTTTGCGGGTGTAGATGGCGTCCTGCACGGCAACCTCGTCGGGCGTCCCCTTCTTGAGAAAGCCGCCGGCGCCGATGTAAACGTCCTCGGTGTTCTCACGAACCACGACGAAATCGATGTCTTTCGGGGTCTTGTTGCGCAACGGTGTGAGCGCCTCAGAG
The DNA here is from genome assembly GCA_021782195.1 of bacterium. Classification (GTDB taxonomy): domain Bacteria; phylum Vulcanimicrobiota; class Xenobia; order RGZZ01; family RGZZ01; genus JAJXVI01. The sequence continues at coordinate 4,596 of JAJXVI010000124.1, forward strand.
TAGAGCACGATGGGGCGCAGGTTCACGTACAGGTCAAGCCCGAATCGGATGGTCGCAACCACGGCGCGCTCAATGAAGCCGGACGGCAGCCGTGGGTCGCCAAGCGCGCCCAGGTAGATGGCTGACATCTGTCGGAACTCGTCGAGGACGCCTTCCGGCATGGTCTCGCCCGTGCGCAGATAGTGTTCTCCTCCGAAAGGGTAGTGGCGGAGCTCGTACCCAACGTTGCAGATGTCTGCAACCGTTTCGAGAACCCGCAATCCCTGGGCGATGACCTCGGGTCCGATTCCGTCGCCACCGATGACCGCGATCCTGTGCATGGCTTAAAGGTCCTCTCCGCGTCGCAAGCGACGCACCGTGGATTCGATACGGTCGAGGGCGACCTGCAGTCGCTCCATCGGAACCGTGTAGGAAAGTCGCAGATATCCTTCACCGAACGTGCCAAGCGCCGAGCCCGGTACGGTTACGACGCGGCCGTGCGTGAGGAGCAGGGCCGCGACGTCCTGGGAGGGGCGGCCGAGTTGCTTGATGTTGGGGAACGCGTAGAAACAACCGAGCGGCTCGCGGCACGAAAGGCCCTCAATCTGGTTGATGCGCTCGACGAGGTAGCGACGTCGGCGGTCGAACTCGGCGCGCATCGTGGTCATGAAGTCCTGCGGGCCGGTCAGTGCAACCAGCGCGGCGCGCTGGGCATACGACGGTGCGTGGACCGAGTTGAACTGCTGCAGCTTGACCATCTGCTCGATGATGCGCGCGGGCGCGGCCGCGTAGCCGATACGCCAGCCACACATGCACCACGCCTTGGAAAACGAGTGGATGGTCACCGTGCGCTCGCGCATCTCGGGAAGCGACGCCATGCTGATGTGGCGCGCGCCGTCATATACGAGCTTTTCATACACCTCGTCGGAAAGCACAAACAGGTCGTGACGCTGCGCAACCTCCGCGACGGCTTCCAGGTCGCTGCGCGTGAGCACGGCGCCCGTCGGGTTGTGGGGGGTGTTGGCGATGATCATCTTGGTCTTCTCGGTGATGTGGCCTTCGAGGTCTTCCGCACGCAGTCGGAAATCGTTCTCCTCGTGGAGTTGAACGTGCACCGCGCGTCCGCCCGCCATGATGACGCAGGGCTCGAAGGCGACAAAGAAGGGGTCGGGAAGCAGGACCTCGTCCCCCGGATTGATGATGGCCAGGATGGCGAGGTGGATGGCGTTGATTGCACCGACGGTGACGATGATCTCGCTCTGGGGATCGTAGCGGATGCCGTTGTCACGCTGGAGCTTGTCCGCGATGGCCTCGCGCAGTTCGGGGATGCCTGCGTTGGCCGTATAGCGATTGAACCCTTCGTCGATGGCGCGCTTGGCTGCATCCTTGACGTAGGCGGGCGTATCAAAGTCCGGCTCTCCCAGTCCGAGACTGATGAGATCGTCGAGGCGACTCTTGTTCGCCAGGTCGAACGCCTTGCGAATTCCGGATGCGCCGATTCTCTGTACGCGTTCGCTGAGAAAACCGTCAGCCGAATGTTCCACCATGTATGACATCCTGTCCCTTCTTGCAAACCACGCTCGTCGGGGACGGCAAAGGCCGGGCTGGCCATCGGGCAGTGCGCAAACGCGACAGGTCTTGCACCGTCAGGCCCGAGGCCAGCCGGTGACGGTCTGCGCTCCCACAAATGTGTTCTGTCTCACGATGGGTCCACGGATCCGGATTTTCCCTGCTGGAGCGAGAGAGTTCGATGGTTCGTTACCGGAGAAAAGAATACCGTCGCCCACGGGACAGGGGGTCGCGGTTGCGACCAGCGGGCCGTGTGCGCAACAATGCTGCGTCTGCTGCAGGCGCCAGGTCAAGCACGCGAGCGTGCGATGCATCGGTCCGGGGACGCCCCCGGACGGCAGGACCAGACGCCTGCAGGTGTGGACCGGTCCCGGCAGCCCGTACGAGGCGAGAGGGTCGGTCCACGTTTGATGCCAGAACACTCAAAAACGGTTATCCCGAGCCACCGGTATCCTCAGCAGAATCCTGGCGTGTCAGACGTCAGGATTTCGAAGACGATCAGGGGCGGGAGCCTTCGAGGCGCGGTCCTTCGCCGATTGGTCATTCATTCCTGCGTCCACCGGTATGCCCTTGCCGTTTGTCGAGCAAAGAGGGATGCGGCGGCAAGAAGTCGTACCTCGACGAAGGTTGGTCGCTTCACGCCGCCATGCCCCGGTAGCCTGCCGTGCCAGCCGCCGCGAACGGTACGGGCGGGATGGCAGGAAATGCGGGGACTCGGTTTCCTCAGACGCCGGTTGTGGGAATCCGAGACGTGTGCGGTGCACGACGACAGACCAGCCACCGGCGGTTCACATCATCACTGGCGCGACATTTTTTGGCGCGCCTCGAGCGGAGCGTAGCAGTCCATGAGCAACCCGGTGC
>JAJXVI010000125.1 GCA_021782195.1 bacterium
CGTCCAGCGACGGGCGACGCGGCGGACGGGGAAGCGGAACGTCCAGCGACGGGCGACGCGGCGGACGGGGAAGCGGAACGTCCAGCGACGGGCGACGCGGCGGACGGCGAGGCCGAACCTCCCGCGGCGGGAGACGGCGGGGACGACGCTATCGCGCCCCCCTGGTGGCGTACGTCCACGCGCGACGCGGGCGGCCGCCACTGAAAAAAGCCGAAGGTATCGAGCACAAAAACAACGGCAACTCCCCAGAAAATCGCAAGCAGCACCGGGTGAACGTTGACGGACCGACGGGTGCGTCCTTCACGCACGAGCAACCGTCGCTGAGCAACTGACACCGCCTTCGTAAGGGGGTCAGAGGAAGCGGTCTCAGGGCGCGCCATCTCTCCGGAAGGCGTGCGTTCCTCCGACTCGACGGGATCGTGAGGGCCGGAGGCGTCAGCAGACATCGTCGCCACGCTCAAGCACCTCGATGCGAATCGCCCACGGGCTCTCCGAATCTGGCGGATACAGATTCGACGAGACGACCTTCCATTCACGCTCAACGTAGATGGGAAAGTGCGCGTCGCCGTCTTGGTCGTTGTCGACAAACGTGAGGTACAGACGTTGCGCGCGGGCCAGGAACGCTTCGTAGACCTGCGCGCCGCCGATGACCATGATCTCGCGAGACGAGGTGCCAGCGGCCTTCAGAGCCTCCTCGACCGATGCAACAACCACGCACCCAGGCGCGAGGAAATCAGGCTGTCGAGACAATACGATGTTCAGGCGACGGGGCAGTGGCCTGCCGATGGAAGTAAACGTGCGAGAGCCCATGATGACAGGCTTGCCGAGGGTCACGGCGCGAAAGTGGCGCATGTCTCGCGGCAGGTTCCACACAAGGGCATTTTCAGCACCGATCACGCGCTTTCGGTTCAGCGCGGCAACGAGCGACACCACGGGCGCCGGTTCGTGGACGCTCGCTTCCGACGAACCCTTCGGTGCGTCGTTCTCACCGGGTGGCAAGGTCACACCGCCATGGGTGCCCGGATTGTCGGCGCGCATACATAGCCCTCCAGCTTCGCATCGGTCATGGTGAAATCGTCGATGCAGCGAATGTCCGGATTGAGCCAGAGTCGAGGCAGAGCAAGTGGTTCACGAGCCAGTTGCTCCCTTACCGCATCGAAGTGGTTGTGGTAGATATGCGCGTCCCCGAGGGTGTGCACGAACTCGTGGGCCTTCAGGCCGGTGACCTGCGCAACCATGTGCAACAACAGGGCATAGGATGCAATGTTGAACGGCACCCCGAGGAACATGTCCGCACTGCGCTGGTAGAGGTGTAGCGAAAGGTCCTGGCCTGCGACGAAGAACTGGAACATCGCGTGGCACGGGGGCAGCGCCATCTCGTCGAGTTCACCAGGATTCCAGGCGGTCACAATCAACCGACGATCGAACGGATCGCGCTTGATTCGATCGATCACATCGCCCAACTGGTCAATTTCGCGCCCGTCCGGCGCCCGCCAACGCCGCCACTGCACGCCGTAAATCCGACCGAGGTCGCCCGCACATCGCGCGCGAGGTGTCCAGTACGGGGCATCGGCGTTCTGGTCCCAGATGTGACAACCCAGCGCCTGCATCTCCTTCACATTCGACACCCCTCGCAGAAAGCACAGCAGTTCGGCCTTCATCGACTTGAAAGCCAGATGCTTGGTGGTTACCGCGGGAAAGCCAGAGTCTGTGAGAAAGCGCATCTGAAGACCGAAAAGGGCGCGTGTGTCGACACCGGTCCGGGTGGGACGGTCGATGCCGGTTTCCAGGACAAGGCGCAGCGCATCCAGGTATTGGCGCAAAGTAAAGTCCTCGCCAGACGTGCACGAGACAGGGAGGCATTGCACGTGCGTGGAATGGGTCGCCGCCAGCAGCCTGACACTGTTAATCGGAACCCTCGAGCAGGGATCCTGCGGGGGCAGAGCTAGACGGGCAGGCTGTGATTGACAACGATGTCAGGGTTTTCGCTACAGGAGTCTGAGTTACCTTGCGACAGGTCGCGGACCCGGGACATGTGCATTTTCGGGGAACCAGACTGAAGGCAACCCTCGAGGGACTCGAGCGCAATGCACCTCGGGAAAACCTGAAACGAACTCCTGGCAATCGATAGGAGAAGAAACGTGAAGATCTGTTCGGATTCGCTCCACAGAACACTGGCCCTCACGATCTGCGGAGGGCTGGCACTGTTTACGATGGGTTGCAACCCGTCGGAAACTCCGTCCACTGCAACTCCAGAAGCCAGCGGGTCGCCCGCGGCTGTATCGTCTGTGCAGAGCCCCATGCCTGCACAAAGCGGGGCACCGGTACCAGCAAGCCCGGGCGTCGCTCCCTCCGGTGGGGCGCACGGCCCCAGCCTGCCCGCTCCACCCGATCTTCCCAAACTACACGGAATTGTCAAGGAAGTCGCGGCGGACCACTCAAGTTTCCAGCTCACGCACGCTCAGAACTCATACCTGGCGGTTCCCGCGGGCGTCACGGTGTTCAAGCCAGAGAACGCCGCGGTCATGTCGGATGTGCGCGTGGGAGACGAAGTCGACGTCTACGTGAAGAAGTCCGGGTCTACATTCGTGGCCGCAGCCGTTCGTCACGTAAACCTTGGTGCGCCTCGCCCGATGCCGTCTGGCAAGCCTCATATGCCGCCTGGCCCCGGCGGAGCGCACATGCCTGTCGGCCACCCACCGATGCCGCCCGGGCACGCAAGTGGCGCCCCAGGAAACGCGATGCCGCCCGGGAATGCGAGCGGCGCCCCTGCGCCTCCGGCCCCCAGCGGTTCGCCCGCGCAATAGCGCTGCGGGCCGACCCGCGTAAGCGAAGGAAACGGCCCGAGTTTTCTTGTAAGTCCTGTCAACTGTAGACGCGCCGCCTCGCCATGCCCGATACGGCGCGTTCCACGGTTGTATTCTCTCTTGCGGGCGACTTGCGGAGGCCGGGAGGCCATGAGGGATGGGGTCTGTTCCGGATTGGCAAGACTCTCTGTACCTCGATAAGGGGCAACTCGCTGGTCAAGACTGATAGGGGATTGATTGCACCACAGTCAAGATCTGTCTCCTGCAGCGGGATTTCTTCCTTTCGCGGTGCGGACTGCCGAGATGTGGTATAATTGCAGCGTATCGCGAATCTCCAGGTACGGGAGCCACAAGTTCAATGCGCAACGACCGTCGCCGCCTCGCCGTGCTTACGGCAATCATCGTCACGCTCGTTTTTTCCCTGGCTGCAGGGGCCACGGCCGGACCGGTCGTACTGTCCGCAAACGTGACCTGTGACAATCAATTTTACTTCTACGTCAGCAGCAGCCCCACGGCACAGGGTACCCTGGTCGATTCCGGCACTGATTTTCAGGTTGACTATCCAGCCACCGTGAACCTCACCTCGGGGACGTGGTATTTGCAGTTCGTGGGCATCAATACCGGCCCGTACAGCGCCAGCAATCCCGGCGCATTGTTGGGTTCCTTCAGTCTGAGCGGGATCGGAGCCACGTTCTCCAACGGTACCCAGTCGCTCGTGACAAACACCACCGACTGGGTCGTGAGCAAGAACGGGTTTGGGGTGAGCACCTACACACCAACTTCGTACGGCACGAACGGCGTCGGGCCGTGGGGCACCATCGCGGGAATTTCGTCGTCGGCGCAGTGGATCTGGGACTCCAATCCCGACTATCTCGCCACCGACCTTTACTTCACAACCACACTCACGGTTCTCCCAGAACCCGCCGCTCCCTGGTTCTGGGTCGGCCTCGGGATCGTGCTGTTCGCGTCTTCCGCAACACGAACGCGCGCTCGAACCAGGATCTGACAACCGACCGCAACATCCTCGCACACACAGATCGCGTGACATCCTGAATCGCACGCGTCTCATTCGGTGCCCGCAAGCGAGGCGGCGCGAATCGCGCATTGGAATCGCGTGACATCTTGAATCGCGTGCGTCTCATTCCGAACAATCCGGCCAGGGGCGCACCCGCCACCTGACCGGACCGGCGCCCGATCCGCGTCTACTCCTTCGGCTTTCCGTTCGCCTTTGGAGCCTTCGCAGGCGTCGCTTCCACCGCGGCACGCGGCTTCTTCTCAGCGCTCTGCGCAGGTTGCGCGGAAGGTTCCTCGGACGTAGCCTCCACGGGTGGTTGCACCGGTGCCGACGCGCGCGCCCTTTCGTAGATCAGGTCGAGGCCGGCAGTTCCGTTCTCCAGGAAGGTGTACTTGCGCTCAAGCACGTTCTTGCCAACACGATACTTGAAGTCGTCGTCATTGTGCCACATGTCCTGGAAAAGGCGAGTCACCTGTCGACTTGCGTTGCGGCAGAAGAGATCAGCCAGTTCGGTCGCAGCGTGTGCGTCCGGATGGCCAGCCTCTTTCATGTGACGAGCCCGGGTCACGCACGCTGACATGGCAAACAGGTAGAGCCCGATGTCGACGGCTCGGAACAGGAAGGCCTGCTTACGCTGCAATTTCGCCTGGAAGACCAGCATCCCGTGAAAGATTGAGCGAGCCAGCGCACGCGTGTTCGACTCGGCAAAACGCAGATGGCAGGCAAGCGATCCGAACTCATTGTACTTTGGCCACCCGCTCCAACCAAGCCACTTCTTGGGATACCACTCGGCGTAGAAGCGAGCAATCTGGGGCAACGCCTTCATCTTCTCCTGAGGGCTCTTGGCGTCGTCAATCACGGCACCGGCCACGCCCAGGTGAACGTCAACCGCTTCGCGCGCCATGAACAGGTGCATGATCTCGCTTGAACCTTCGAAAATGCGGTTGATGCGGAAGTCACGCATGTTGCGTTCGACCGGAAGCGCCTCTTCACCCCGGTTCCCCAGTGACTGCTCGGTCTCGTAGCCACGTCCACCGCGAATCTGCATCGTGTCGTCGACCAGGTTCCAGCCCTGTACACTGCAGAACTCCTTGGCAGCCGCAGCCTCCAGGCGAATGTCGTAGGAACCCACGTCGGAGAGTCGATCGGCAAGACCTGAGACGCTCTCCATTGCAAACGTGGTCGCGGCCATGTCAGCGAGCTTGTGGGCGATTGCCTCGTGCTTACCGACCGGCAGCCCCCACTGCACGCGCGACCCTGCCCAGCGACGGCAGATTTCCATGCAGACCTTGGCTCCACCGGTGGCGCCCGCGGGAAGCGACAGGCGGCCGGTGTTGAGGGTCACAAGCGCGATCTTGAGGCCACGGCCTTCCCCGCCAACCAGATTCTCTTTCGGCACGCGCACTCGAGTCAGCGTGATGACCGCGTTGCCAAGGGCACGAAGACCCATGAAGCGACAGCGCTGCTCGACCTGAACTCCCTCCCACGAAGTCTCAACGACAAAGGCCGAAATCTTCTGATTCTTGGGGTTGCGTGCCATCACGACGAGCAGTTCGGCAAACGTACCGTTCGTGCACCACAGCTTTGAACCGTTGAGGATGTAGGCATCGCCTTCCGGCGTCAGTTCGCACGTTGTCTGCAGGGCGGCGGGGTCGGATCCGACATCCGGCTCGGTAAGAGCAAACGCCGAGATAGCGCCAGCAGCGCAACGGGGAAGGTACTTCTTCTTCTGTTCGGGCGTTCCGAACATTTTGAGAGGCTGCGGAACACCGATCGACTGGTGGGCAGACAGTAACGCCGTCAGATTACCGTCCTTGCTCCCCAGAAGACGCATGATCTTGTCGTACTCGACCTGCGTAAGCCCGAGTCCGCCATATTCACGCGGTATCTTCATCCCGAAAGCGCCCATCTTGCGGAGGGCATCGATCACGGCCGGGGGATACTCGCCGCTTCGATCGATCTCGGCTGAGTCAACCTCCTCACGAAGGAAGCGTCGAAGCTCGTTGAAAAACGCGGTAAACTCGGGACGCTCCGGGGCTTCCTGATACGGGTAGATGAGATCGAGGCGAAAGTCGCCGAGGAACAGTTCCTTGAGAAAACTTGGCGCCTTCCATTCGGTCTCGCGCGAAGCCTCTGCGACCTGACGTGATTCCTTCTCGGAGGGGGCAGTCCGGGTGGGTGTCGTGCTCATTCGGTCGGCACTCCTTCAGAAAATTTCGTTTCTGCTCTACCCCCGGGCCCCTGCCCATGCAAATCGCGGCATGCAGATCCCGAGGGTCTCACACGTCATCCTAACACGCCGGTTCGCAGCATTGCATCCCTGAGAAGAGGGAAATTCTGGCGGTCTCCACAAAATGATAGCCGACACCCCCCAAGGATCCGCTCAGTGACACCCGATTGGATCCGCCCCCCGGTGCTTGAATCAGGATGAAGCATGAGGGAGAAAGCACATGGACTCGACGAGCGGGGCGATCTGTGACGATGTTGTCTTTGCTGTTGAAAGGGAAGGCTCACAAGCCCTCGAAGATGAGGGCAACTAGAACGGAAACAACGATGAGGTTGAGGGAGCACAGATGCGGGGTAAATGGGGCAAGGCAGCACGGGCTGCACTGATACTCATGCTGCTGGTGGCCTCGGTCACCACGGGAAGCCGCGCCGGGTACGCAATTCCGCCCAACCTCGTGGTGAACGGCACGTTTGTCGGCGGCAGCTCACATACAGCCACCGGATGGACCTTCACGGCCGCGACAGCCAGTTCAGACTTCCAGTATAGCAGCATCGCGACCTTGCCGGCTCCGGGCGGAGCGACGGTTCAGGCGGGGTTTGGAGCGACGAGCAGCTATTACGACATGATTTCCCAGGCGATCGCCACCCAGTCGGGCCAGGAGTACTCGGTGCAGTTCTACCTGCTGGCAAGTGGCGCCAACGGATCTGTGTACTCCCAGTTTGGAACCGGGGCAGACCAGTTCCTGCTCAATGGTGCCGGCGGGCCTACCACGTGGACCCTGGAGCAGTACACCTACGTGGCAACCGCCTCAAGCACCACCTTGACTTTTGGCGGGTACACGCCGCCGGGCTGGTACTACGTCACAGACGTGTCGGTACAGGCGCTTCCGGAGCCGACGCACATTCTTCTTGTAGGCCTGCTGGCAATGACTTTGATGGCG